>NZ_CBFHNM010000007.1:0-39274 GCF_965657255.1 Nonlabens sp. | reverse complement strand
CATGCCAACTATAGGTTTTGGCAATGTCTAAATCAAATCGAGATGCTGGTTTTTAGACCAGTATTTAATTTTATCGATAGCAACCAAACATGCCAAGAGAAATACTTGGCATGTTGGTTTCAAGAAGTTTTACTTTAAAAGGATGAATAACATTTGACATACCAACTATCCGTGTTGGCATTTTATAAATCAAATCTAGATGTTAGTTTTATAAACTACTATTTTTTACCCAACTCTACAGCACGATCAAAAGCGGCATAAGCAGCATCTTGAATAAGTTGTTTTACATTATTATCATCCATAGAATCTATAGCAGCTTGAGTTGTGCCACCTTTTGAGGCAACTTTATTGATCCAGCTTTTAGGAGAAATATCAGACTGATTAAATAGTTCAATCGCTCCTTCAAAAGTATTGCTTACTAAAACTTTAGAATCATAATCTGTAAAGCCCATTTTCAAAGCTGCATCCAGCATGGATTGCATAAAGTAAAAAACATAAGCTGGACCACTTCCAGAAATACCAGTAGAGGCATCGATAAACTTCTCAGTTTTTACATGAATAGATGTTCCAGTTGTGTCAAGTAAATGTCTTGCGGTTAATAACTCTATTCTAGACACTTCTTTTGCACCTGTGTAGGAAGTTACTCCTTTTCCAACTTTAGCTGGTAAATTAGGCATGGTTCTGATCACTTTAGAAACCTTTAAGCCTTCTTGAATAGTCTCGATAGTGACACCTGCCATTAAAGATATAAACAATTGATCAGGTCTAACTAATGATTGCATCTCTTCAAAAAGATCTTGAGAATGATATGGTTTCACGGCTATAAAAACAATATCAGCTTGTGGTAAACAATCCTCTAGGGAAGTGTAAATGTCAAATTTATTTTCTTCTTGAAGTGTTTTAATTTTATTAGGATCAGTATCATAGATTCTTAACCTTTTACGCCCTAAAATCATGGAATCGCCCATTCCTTCAGCGTAAGTAAGTCCCATGTTTCCTGCTCCTATAACTAATACTTTCATAACAATTTTTGTATTTTTCTTAATAATTCACAATTACTATGCGATAACATCAATTTTTGTATTTTTCTTAAGGTTGATAAAAGTTTATGCTCTTGAATCTTACGTTATAATTGAGGTGCCTTAATATTGGCGGTTTTTAGATAGTCTGTTTTTTTGGTGACATCCTGTCGGTGACAGGTCTTAGTATTCAATACAAACGTTCTTAGGCTCTGTAAAGAAGTCCAAGGCCTCAAAGCCGCCTTCACGACCTACGCCGCTGTCTTTCACGCCACCAAAAGGTGTTCTTAAATCACGATTCAGCCAAGTATTTACCCATACAATTCCTGCTTCAATTTCTTGAGACATGCGCATGGTTCTCGATAAATCGTTAGTCCATAAAGTAGCGCTCAATCCGTATTTGGTTCCGTTTGCCAATTCTAGTGCGTGCTGTTCGTCTGTAAATGGCATGATGGTTACCACCGGTCCAAAGATTTCTTCTTGGTTCAATTTGCAGTCGTTGGACGTTACTTCGATTACGGTTGGTTCTAGGTAGTAACCGTTTTCAAAATTTGCTACTGTTACTCGATTGCCACCAGTTAGGATGGTGTAGTTTTTTGGTTCTGCTTTCGCGAAAGCGAGATACTCTTCAATCTTTTCTCTATGAGAAGCACTTACAACAGCACCAACTTTGGTGCTAGTTTGATCTGGATGGCCTACTCTAAGATCTTTCACACGATCAACAAAGTCTGCTTTAAATCGCTCGTAAATGTCTTGCTGGACGAAAATTCGGCTGCCGCAAAGACAAATCTGACCTTGGTTTGCAAAGGAAGAGCGAACTGTGGTATCCAGCATTTTTTCATAATCGCAATCGGCAAAAATGATGTTGGGATTTTTACCACCTAATTCCAGCGATAGTTTTTTAAACATAGGTGCAGCAGTGCGCGCAATATGAGCGCCGGTAGTCGTCCCGCCAGTAAAACTAATCGCTTTGATGTGAGGATGCGCTACAATTGCCTGACCACAACTGGCTCCATTTCCATGAACAATATTGAGAACACCAGCTGGCAATCCTGCTTTTTTGACGATCTCACCTAATAAATAAGCTGTTGCTGGCGTTATTTCACTAGGCTTTGCTACTACGCAATTTCCAGCAGCGATCGCTGGAGCGATTTTCCAAGAGAATAGATACAAGGGTAAATTCCATGGAGAGATGCAACCTACAACACCAATAGGTTTGCGCATCGTAAAATTTATCGTGTTTTTACCAACACTTTCATGAGCTTTGCTCGCGTACTGAGTGATCGCATTTCCATAGAATCTAAAGTTAGAACTCGCTCGCGGTATGTCAACTGCTTTAGCTAGCCATAATGGTTTCCCGTTATCACGACTTTCGGCAGCGGCGAGTAGATCTAGGTTTTCTTCAATCAAGTCTGCGATGCGCAACATGATTTTAGAACGTTCATCAATAGAAGTATTAGACCAAGAAGGAAAAGCCGAAGCTGCCGCTTGATAAGCCTTTTCTACATCATCTTCATTAGAATTAGGGATATCACCATAAATAGTTCCTGAGGCTGGTTCATAATTATCCAACCACATTCCAGATAGCGGAATCATTTCTTGATTATTGATGAAGTTTTTTATTTCCATGGTGCTTGCTTAGTGATTTTGTGAAGATACAAGTTGTGAAGAAAATAACTAGAATCGCATCCAACCTTTCCGACCAAAACTCGTTGCCACTCGTTTTGCTCACCTTTCCTTTTCCAGAAATTTGCTTGAGCAAATTATCAGGGATCTGAAAGGAGTTTTTTAATCATTTCAATTTTTCAGAAAATGGTTCAAAGGATTATCAATTTGTCCAATAATCCAAAACCTACTTAATCGATATCTCATCCACAAAAATCCATGCGTCACCATCGTATGGATAGCCTAAATGCCATTCTGGTAACTTACCATAAGTGACGGCTCTCATTTTTACAAAGCGCACATTTTTGACAGATGTGTTGATGTTTACATCATAAATAGCAACTATTTCTTCTTTACCGGTTTCTGGTAGTTTTTCAACCACGGTTTTGAGGAGCTTTTTATTTTCATCGTATAGTTCAAAAACCACTTCCTTGGGATAAAAAATCCAGCTGCGTTGGTCCTTCAAAAAACTAGTACTTATTTGAGAAATATCTTTAGAACTTCCTAAATCTACAGTAGCTACAACATCTTCTTTTTGTGTTCCTTGCCAGGATCCAGAACGGAAATCTTCTGTTCCTTTCATTCCATCGATGAGTGCGTCATTGCCACCTGCACTGTATTCGTTTGCATATTCATGCTCCAGCACAACCGACATATTTTTGTCGTATTTAAAGAAGTCTGTCGTTACCATATAACTTATTTTGTCATTATGAATCGCATAAATAGATAGTTGCAATGGTTCTGAAATAGTTATAGGTTCTTGGTACAACTTAAACTCATCATCATTGATCTTGAAATAAATATCAGCATTTTCATCAATACTGTTCAATGAAACGGTAGTTGTTTCAGAGAATGAAATATCACCAGATTCTATGTAGGGAACTGCTGGCATGTGTTCTTCATTGATCGCACTTACTATTCTGTCTTCTTTAGCAGTTGCCCAATCTGTAGGTGTTTCACTCATGTGGTAGATAAGCGTTCCAGAATTGGTAATCATTTCATGAGTTAGGAATGAACTCGAAATTGAATTTAAACTTGAAGTCGAATCTATTTTGGATTCCGCTTTCGCGAAAGCAGAACTTGAATAATGAATTCCATCAATATACTTCCCTTCTCCATTTTTAATCAAAGTAAATTGCTCGCCATTTTCTAAGTTGATGGTTGCTTTGTCAAAAAGTGGTGTCCCAATCGCATATTTATTACTTCCTGGAGTGACGGGATAAAAACCTAGCGAACTCAACACATACCAAGCGCTCATCTGGCCACAATCTTCATTGCCAGAAACGCCATCTGGATCGTTATGATACAAAGTAGTCAGAATTTCATGTACTTTTTCCTGGGTTTTTTGAGGTTGACCGACATAATTATAAAGATATGCCATGTGATGACTAGGCTCATTCCCATGCGCGTACTGACCTATGAGTCCAGTGATATCTGCTTGATGACGACCAGATGTTTCCATTTGCGCGGCAAACATATTATCGAGATGCTTTTCATAAGCCGCATCGCCACCCATTAAGTTGATATGACCAGAAATATCTTGTGGTGCGTACAAACTGTATTGCCAGGCATTTGCCTCGGTATAATTAAAGTTGACTTCTTCTGGTTTAAATGGCGCAAACCAAGTATTGCGGTAACGACCTTGCATAAAACGGGTTTGCGGATTGTACATGTTTTTAAAATGCTGTGCTCGTTTGATGTATTGGCGATACTTTTCCTGGTCGCCCATAGCTTTTGCCATTTGAGCAATAGTCCAATCGTCGTAGGCATATTCTAGCGTTTTAGAAACCGATTCACTTTCCATCTCTACAGGAATGAAACCATATTTTTTATAGGATTCTAAGCCTAATTTATCTTGAATAGAACTATGGATCATTGCTTCAAAAGCTTTGTGGGTATCATAATCTCTGATTCCTTTTAAGTAAGCATCTGCAATAACGGGAACCGCATGATAACCTATCATACAACCGGTATAATTACCACTTAAATCCCAAATGGGCAGAATGCCACCTTCATCATATTTTGCGTTAAACGTATTGATAAAATCGTTTGTTCTTTCTTGCTCAATAATGGTGTACAATGGATGTGCGGCACGATAAGTATCCCAAAGTGAGAATACGGTGTAGTAATCAAAGTCTTGCGTCTCGTGAATTTCTAAGTCCATACCACGGTAACGACCGTCCACATCTTGATATAAATTAGGCGCAATCATGGTATGATACAATGCTGTGTAAAAGTTGACTTTATTATCGTGATTTTCATCTTCAATCACGATTTTACTTAATTGCTTTTCCCAAGTGTCGTTAGCTTGCTTTTTAATGGTGTCAAAGTCTCTGTTGCCTATTTCTGTTTCTAGATTTCTTTTTGCACCAGCTGCATCTACTGGGCTAATTCCTATTTTTATGGTAACAGGTTCGTTGTTTGGGTTGTCGAATTCTAGTGCTAGCACCTTTGGAGTAGATTCATATTTTGTATTCCAATTCTTTATAGGATGCGATGTTTTTACATAGAAAAATAACATTTGATTGGTTGCCCATGCGCTAGAAAATCGTTTCCCTTGAAGTTCGGTTGCGCTGTTAAATTGAAGGTCATGTTCTACCAGCTTGTCTCTATGTAACAAGTCTAGGATGACGTATTGGTTCTCGCTATTGATATAGCGGTATTCATGAACGCCTGCACGTGCTGTAACGGTTAATCGTACATCTATTTCTGCATCGTCTAGGTGTACTTCATAATATCCAGGACTGGCTTTTTCCTTATTGTGAGAGAACTTTGAGGAATAGCCTTCATTGCCATCAGCACCGTTATAAAGGACAGGTTTGTTAGTAGGCATTAAAAGTACATCTCCATAATCGCTTACTCCAGTACCACTTAAATGAGTATGTGAAAATCCATAAATAACATCGTCTGAATAGTGGTAACCGCTGCAGCCATCCCAACCGTCGAGTCTGGTGTCTGGACTTAACTGCATCATCCCAAAAGGCATAGTAGCGCCAGGATAGGTATGACCATGTCCACCAGTTCCTATAAAAGTGTTGACGTATTCGGTAAGCGGTTGGTCTGCTTCGGCTATGGATAAGTCAGTCTTAGAATCTTCTTTACAACTGGATAGAAAAATAGAGGTGAAGGCAAATAGGACGTAAAATTTAATTTTCATGGGCTTAGAATCTTGTCGGTTCTAAATATATGAAAAAGGTTTTTTGTGTATTCGCTTTCGCGAAAGCGATATAACTTTAACTCTTAATTAAGCTATGAACTTTATCTTTGTAAAATGCTAACACCTCTATCAGAACAAGAATTACATCAACTGGCAATGAATATAGTCGGTAAAGAAATGGAAGAATTAGGTTTTGAGTTTTTATCGATCAATTCAAAGCCGAAAAGAGATCCGCAGTTTGTTGCTTTAAAAGATAAATTTCTTCATTTTGTTGTGGTTAGAGCTGTGACTTATCCTGCAAACCCTGTAGAATATGATGAGAAGCTGATGAACATGATGCGTGATCATGGTAATAAATATAAAGCTACCACATATTATGCCGGTGTAGGACTAGCAAATTCACGCAATTATGAAATGCCAGTGCATCATGAAGATGATTATGTGGTGAATTTTGCTGGGTTGATTGAGATTAAATAATATCGATAATGTCAGTTGGAGCGCAGGAGAGAATTTGTTAAGATTGAAAGTGAGTTGGTATAGCAGTTAAAAAAAAATATTTATGAAAATTAGTATTGTTTTATTAATGGTTTTGGTCTTGATTTCATGCAAGGAAAACCAAGTAGAAAAAGTAGCTTCAGAACCTCAAGAATTTGTTGGTAACGCTATAGGAACTACTTACTCTATAAAGTTATTTGCAGATGAAGAGCTGTCTGTTAAAGAAGATGTGGATAGTATTATAGACATGTTTAATAACTCT
This sequence comes from Nonlabens sp., assembly GCF_965657255.1. Taxonomy (NCBI): domain Bacteria; kingdom Pseudomonadati; phylum Bacteroidota; class Flavobacteriia; order Flavobacteriales; family Flavobacteriaceae; genus Nonlabens; species Nonlabens sp. The sequence goes on along the minus strand of NZ_CBFHNM010000007.1, from coordinate 32,676 downwards.
ATGAGCACTTGGGTAAAAGGTTCTTTAATTAATAGAATCAATGCTGGAGAAGATAGCGTGCTAGTAGGAAAACCATTTAAAGAAGTATTTGAACAAGCACAAGAAGTATATCGCAAAACCGACGGATATTTTGATCCTACGGTCGGTAATTTAGTAAACGCCTATGGTTTTGGTGCAAATGGAAAACAAGAACGCATTCCTTCTCAAAAGAAAGTTGATAGTCTAAAACAGTTTGTAGGTTTTTATAAAATGAGTATAGTTCCTTCTAAGGTCAAAGATTCTTTTTATATCAAGTCTGATCAAAAAGGAATGTATTTAGAATTTAATGCTATCGCAAAAGGTACTTTAGTTGATTATATGTCAAGATTGTTAGATGACAAAGGTGTTGACAATTACCTAGTAGAAGTAGGTGGCGAGTTGGTAACAAAAGGAATCAATCTAGAACGCAACGGCAAATGGTCTATAGGAATAGATGATCCAAATCAAAAACCAGGTGAGCGTGTTTATGTTACCGTGTTAGAATTGTCGAATGAAGCCATGGCTGGCAGCGGTAATTATCGCAAGTTTAAGATAGACGAAGAAAGCGGCCAGGAATTTGTTCATACCGTAAATCCGCTGACCGGAATGGCGCAACCTAGCGAAGTTCTAGGAGTTAACGTGATTGCAAAAAACTGCACACTTGCTGACGGTTTTGCAACAGCTTTTATGGCGATGCCATTGGAAAAATCAAGAGAGCTGCTTAAAAACTTACGAGACCTAGATGTGGTCATCATGTATACGGATAGAGCAGGATTATTAAGGTTTGAAACTACTCCAGATTTTGAGCGATTTGTAAAGAAGGCAGGTTAACTACTTCCTCACCACAGGTATCAACTCACCAGCTGCAAGTCTATAACGATCTACTTGTTTGGCACCTAATTCTTTGGTGTAATCTATAGCATCTATTTTAAATCCTACCTTTTCTAGACGTTGAAAATAATCCATGCCGTAAACACGCACATGATCGTATTGTCCAAAAATCCTTGCTCGTTCCTTGCGGTCGGTAATAGAATCGTCTTCAAAAGTCACCTCGCGATTATTTTCTAAGGGTATTTGTAGGATTGCATTGCCGCCAGGCTTTAGAATTCGAAAGATTTCTTGCATGGCTTTAAAATCGTCAGGAATATGTTCTAATACGTGATTGCAAAGAATAAAATCAAACTCGTTATCTGAAAATGGAAGATCACAGATATCTGCAAGAACATCAGCTAGTGGAGAGTTCAGGTCTGTTGTGGTGTATTGAATAGTTTCGCTATTGCGAAAGCGTTTATAAAAACATTGCTCTGGTGCAAAATGCAATAATTTTTGCGGTCGCGTTAATAAATCTGTTTTGTTCTTTAAGTACAACCAAAGCAATCTGTGACGTTCTAAAGAAAGTGTAGAAGGTGACAATACATTCTCGCGTACACTTTCATAACCATAAGGTAAAAAGCTTTTAAAAGTCTTTCCATCAATAGGATCTTCATATCGATCACCACGATACCACCATGCGATCAATGGGCGCACATAATAACTTGCGCTTATGAGCCAAGGCCTAGGGATGAGGTTGAGGAAGAATTTAAAAATACGTTTCATAATTATTATTGATCATTCCGCACTCGATGCGGAATCTGCTGGAACTATCCAAATAATAGTTAAATCGGAAATTTTTTCGCCATCTCTAATGGGTAAAACCTCTAAACCGTTCTCGACTGTGCTCGAACTGACATTTTGATTTTCTTTCTGATTTTATTTTTACCTTTTTACTCTTTCCATCGATAAGGATCTTCTTCATTAGAAGTGATTCCTAAAACATCATAGATATAATCAAATGTACTTAACAATCGTGGCTCACCATCAACAATGGCAATATTGTGCTCAAAATGCGCACTAGGTTTCATGTCTTTAGTTTTGATCGTCCAGCCATCTGGATAATGCTTGATGTCTTTAGTTCCTAAATTGATCATAGGTTCTATTGCAACGGTCATTCCTTCTACAAACTTCTTTCCACGACCACGTTTACCATAATTAGGCATCTGTGGATCTTCATGCATTACTCTTCCTAATCCATGACCTACTAATTCTCTTACAACTCCATAACCGAAGGACTCACAATATTCTTGTATCGCATAACCTACATCGCCTACACGTTTACCAACTCTAAATTGCTCGATACCTATATATAAGGAGTTTTTAGTTCGCTCTAAAAGATCTAGCGTTTCCTGCGGAACTTCACCTACTGTAAAAGTGTAAGCGTGATCGCCGTAAAAACCATCTACAATGGCACCGCAATCTATAGAAAGAACATCACCTTCTTTAATAGCCACTTCTTTAGGGATTCCATGAACCACTTCTTCATTAGGCGATATCAACAACGTACTTGGGCAATCGTACAATCCTTTAAAACCAGGTATTGCGCCGTTATCTCTTATATATTCTTCAGCAAGCGTGTCTAATCTCAATGTGGTTACTCCAGGTTTGATTTCGGCAGCAATCATTCCTAAGGTTTTACTTACCATTAGCGCCGCACGACGCATGATTTCTAGCTCTTCTTTATTCTTTGTTACAATCATAATTTGTGGAAAGCCACAAAGGTAGGCATTCCAGAAAATTTGAATCTAAAAACTTTAATAGAATCAAGATGCTTATTCAAATTTGTCTGGAATCTGCCGTTACTATTCTCAATTATTATTTAAAACTGTATTATCTATTTTCCTTAATTTAGCGACATGAATATCAACTTAAGAGATAAAACTGCGCTTGTTTGTGGTAGCAGTACAGGAATAGGAAGAGAAACAGCAAAACAGTTTGCTCAAGCAGGTGCTAGAGTAATTCTACTCGCACGTAATCCTAATAAATTACAAGAGGTACTTAGTGAATTGGATACCAGCCATCGTGACGATCATATCTATCTCGTAGCTGATTTTTCTAATTTTAGAGAAGTGGAGAATGTGGTTTCCGCTTTCGCGAAAGCGAATCCTATACACATCATCATCAACAATACTGGCGGTCCTGCACCAGGATTTTTAATCGATGCTAAGGTAGATGCCTTAGAGCAAGCTTTTACACAACACGTAAAATGCAATCAAGTATTGATCAAAGCCTGTGCGCCAGGAATGAAAGAAGCTGGTTATGGACGTGTGATTAATGTGATCTCTACAAGTGTGAAAGCACCAATTGAATTTTTAGGTGTTTCTAACGTTATACGTGGTGCAGTAGCGAGCTGGGCAAAGACTCTTGCGACTGAATTAGGACCTCACGGAATCACAGTAAATAACGTCTTGCCAGGATTTACAGCAACAGACCGATTAGATAAAATCATCGCAGGAAAAGCATCTCGAGCAGGACAGACTGAAGAACAAGCTGCCGAAATCATGAAAAGCCACGTTCCAGCAAGAAGATTTGCACAACCAGAAGAAGTAGCAAATGCGATTACTTTCCTAGCAAGTGATAAAGCCGGATATATTAACGGTATTAACTTGCCCGTTGATGGTGGAAGGACGAAGAGTCTTTAAGAACTTGAATTTGAACTTGAATTCGAATTCGAAACTGAACAGTAAAGAAGAGTGAATTCTTCCATAGTGCGATGCATTGAGCTTGTCTAAGTGGAAGATGTTCGCAGGACAGATAGAAAATAGAGTTAGATTGCTTTTGAAATGTATATTTTGATCTTTATTAATATTAAAACACACCTCACAAAATCTTTGTACTTTGTAATCCAGACTTAATTCTGAAACAGCCATGAACAAAAAACTACGCATTAACGGTCATTCACACTTACTTCCTTATCCAGAACAAATTCCTGATTTCATGAGAGAAAAAGGAATTTTTTGGGTAGATCCAGAGCGTAAGAATATGTTGCAAAAAGACTGGTCACGTCCCGTAACAGATTCTAGTTTCTTTCTAGATGAAAAGCTAGAATGGATGGATAAGTATAAACTGGACCATGCGGTGATTCTTAATTTGAGTCAGCTTTACGGAAACGGTTTGCGCCTAGAAGAAATGAAACAAGCCTTACGTTTTCAAAATGATTTTAATGCCAAAATACAACACGATCACCCATCAAAATTTACGAGTGGTTTTGTGGTGCATCCAGGTTATGTGCGCGGTGCATTGTGGGAGATTGAGCGTTGTGTAAAAGTTTTAGGGATGAAGTTGCTTTGTCTGCCTACTCATTATATGGACACGATAGGGCAGTGGCGATGTATTTTTGATGAAGAAAATGAGCCTATTTTTGAACTCGCCAGCGAGCTCAATCTTGCTATAGAAATTCATCCTTATGATGGAGAGAAATTTATAAAATTACAAAATACCTCTTGGCGTTTTCATTTGATCTGGATGCTCGCACAATGTGCAGATGCCTATCATTTTTTGACTCTAAATGGTTATGCTTTTAAATATCCAGGCATGCGTATTTGTTTTGCGCATGGTGGTCAACTTGCTCAAATGAATTTAGGTCGTAGAATTCAAGGTTTTGACGGTAGACCTGACCTGTTTGAAGGAAAAACACACCCAAGAAAATCTGTAGGGCATCCTAATATTTTCTTTGATACGCTGGTTCATGATACTGGTTCTTTAAAACTACTAGTAGAGAATCAAGGTGCCAAACAGGTTCTTGTCGGTCTGGACGATCCGTATCCGCTTGGAGAAATGGATAGTGAGAAGCAAAGTTCTTATCCTGGTAAAATTATTGACCTTGCGATGGAGCGCAATATCATTACACCAGATCAAGCAGACGATATGTGGGATGAGCATGTGGTGCGATGGCTTTTCGGTAGTGATGAAGCTGCTAAAAAAGAGTTCTATGATCGTGTAAAAGCTTAGATAAGGTATTTAAAGTTTGGTTTTAGTTCTGCTTTCGCGAAAGCGGATTTTTTTAAAATGTCTACCACAGATTCACATTTATAACAGAGATTCACACTTATTTCTCATTTAGACATTTCTAAAATCCTATTTTTGCACGACAAATACATTACATGGATTACGCAGAAAATATATTAGGTACTATAGGAAATACGCCTCTTGTTAAAATGAACAAGTTAGTAGAAGATATTCCAGCATTAGTACTTGCTAAATACGAAACTTTTAACCCAGGAAACTCTGTTAAAGATAGAATGGGATTAAAAATGGTAGAAGATGCTGAGGCTGATGGACGCCTTCAACCAGGTGGTACCATCATAGAAGGAACTAGTGGTAATACAGGAATGGGGCTGGCACTAGCAGCGATCATAAAAGGCTATAAACTCATTTGTGTACTAGCAGATAAACAGTCCAAAGAAAAAATGGATATCCTACGTGCTGTAGGAGCACAGGTGTACGTATGTCCTACAAATGTGGAACCAGATGATCCACAGTCCTATTATTCTACAAGTAAACGATTAAGTGAGGAAATACCTAATAGCTGGTATGTAAATCAATATGATAATCCATCCAATTGTAAAGCGCATTACGATAGTACAGGTCCAGAAATATGGAAACAAACCGAAGGAAAAATAACGCATTTTGTAGTAGGTGTAGGAACTGGAGGAACCATATCTGGTGTAGGAACCTATCTTAAATTACAGAATCCTAATGTGAAAATCTGGGGAATCGATACCTATGGATCTGTTTTTAAAAAATACCACGAGACAGGAATTTTTGACGAGAATGAAATCCATTCTTATGTAACAGAAGGAATAGGTGAAGATATCTTACCATTAAACGTACGATTTGAAGTTATCGATGGATTTACTAAAGTAACGGATAAAGACGCTGCGGTTTATACACGTCGTCTTGCCAAAGAAGAAGGTATGTTCCTAGGTAACAGCGCAGGCGCTGCCATAAAAGGATTACGACAGATTCACAAAGAATACGGATTCACTAAAGATGATGTAGTAGTGATCTTATTTCACGATCACGGTAGCCGTTATGTAGGTAAGTTTTTTAATGATGACTGGTTAAAGGATAAAGGTTATCTCAATGAAGATGGTACTTATCCAGAGGATGATAAATAAACATAAATTTTAATTCCTATAAAGCCCGCAGTCATTATAATCAGTATTAAACGGCTTAAAAATAATGCCTATGCTGTATTGAAAATGGTTAGATTGAAAAAACTCTTGATCCAGTGAAAACTTAGCATTACCATTTGCATAAATTCCTACCATAGGATTAATAAAGTACTGCATACCTATACCGCTATTAACCGTAGGTTGATTTACAATAAGATTGTGAGTACCTATTCCTAAATGTGCATAAGGTTTAATAGAAGAATCTCTACCAATTTTAAAATTTCTAGGGAAGTATCTTACACCAGCATCTACAGCGCTGTAATCTACATTTTCAGTTATAAAAATACCATCCACATTCTGACCAGACTTAAAACGGTTTAAACTTGTTCCTAAAAATAATTCTATTTTATTATTTAATTCATACCCTACATAAACTTCAATAGGCCTAGAAAAAGCCATATTATCAAAATCGCTTAAAAAATTTACTGGATTTTGAGATCCTGTGTTATCTATAAAATTTGTTCCTAAAGAAATGGATAGAGCTGCCAGATTACTATCATTTTGAGCATTGATACCTACGAATGGGATAAGTAACACACATAATATGTAACACCTTTTTCTTAATTTCATAATTTCCATTTAAAATTATAACGCAAGATATCATAATATTATTAATTTATAGTATTTTTAAGAAGTACGCGAGAAATGATTCAACTGTAAAATGCAAGAAGATTTTATTCACTACCTCTGGAAGTTTAAAAAACTAAGTGGTCTGGAATTAACCACTACTAATGGTGAAACTATCGCTATACAATCTTTAGGAACTCATAATCATCATAGTGGTCCAGATTTTTTCAATGCTAGACTAACCATAGGTGATCAAAAATGGGCGGGAAATGTAGAAATGCACGTAAAAGCGAGCGACTGGTATTTACACGGTCATGATGATGATCCTGCTTATGACAATGTGATTTTACATGTAGTATGGATTCACGATGCAGAGATTTCTAGGCGCGATGAAGTACCTATTCCAGTGCTAGAAGTGAGTAATTATGTTCCAGAAGATTTGATCACTGCTTACCGCAAGCTTTTTAGCGTTAAAAATGATCAGTTTATTAATTGTGAACGTGATTTTCCTAGTGTCAATGAGTTTAAACGCCAGCAATGGTTTGAGAAATTATTCATAGAACGATTGCAGTCGCGATATCTTAAAATCGCAGATAGGCTAGAACGGTATCATAACGACTGGGAAGCGGTCTTTTTTCAGATGTTGTGTCGCAGTTTTGGGACTAAGGTAAACGCAGATGCTTTTGAACAAATGGCACAATCCATCGATCAGGCTACGGTGCGTAAATTAGCTCGTGATTCTTTTCAACTGGAAGCGACCTTACTAGGTCAGGCAAATTTATTGTCGCAATCCCATCAAGATCCATATTATAAAGATGTGGTTAAGGAATACGCTTTCGCAAAGGCGAAACACAATCTACAACCTTCACTTACACCTATGAAGTTTTTTAGGTTGCGACCTGCAAACTATCCTACCATAAGGATTTCACAATTATCGAGATTGTATCAAATGAGTCCAATGCTTTTTGGAGAGGTTTTATTAGCTAAAAGTAGAAATGAAATCCATAAATTATTTGATGTCAAAGCGGCTAAATATTGGGATAGGCATCATGTTTTTGATAAGGAAACAGAAGAAAGAGAAAAAATACTGACTTCAGACTTTATCGACTTGCTGATTGTCAATTGCATTGTGCCTATTAAATTTATGCATGCACAATTTATAGGAAAGGATAAGACCGAAGAATTGATAGAGCTTATGTATGAATTAAAACCTGAAAAGAATACCGTAGTTACTGGTTTTAAAAAACTTTTTAAGGTCGATAATGCTTTACAAACCCAATCATTATTGCAGTTAAAGTCCAACTACTGTGAGGTAAATAAGTGTTTGAGTTGCGATATTGGGGTATCACTTTTACGCACGTAATTATTACGAGTTTTCAAACAATTAATGAAGTTTTATTGTTTTTCAAAGCTATGTATTAAATTTACGTTATGGGAATAGTTACATATTTGCGCACGCTCATGGAAAAATACGGTTTCTACGTATCTACACGTGTAGGAGAAAAATTGGGCATAAAAGCCCGTAATGTACGTCTTACTTTTATCTATTTTACATTTGCGACTTTGGGCGCTGGTTTTGCTGTTTACCTAATAATGGCCTTTTGGATAAAAATCAAAGATCTTATTTATACAAAGCGCAGTAGCGTTTTTGACCTTTAAAGAACACCGTTTTTAATGTATTATAAAGTCAATAAACGTGCGTAGTAAAATTAAAATAGCAGTTTCTTTACTGTTTTTGATGCTTCTGATAGGTATCCTTGGATTTAAGATAACTATGGATTTATCTTGGGTAGATGCGCTTTATATGACTGTAATCACCATAACTACTGTTGGGTATCGGGAAATAGGAGAGCCATCTCCAGAAGCTAAATTATTTACAGTTTTTTTCATTCTAATAAGTGTTATTGTGGTAGGTTATGCGGTGTCTGCTATTACAGAGTATTTGTTATCCAGTACCAGTCTCGCAGATATTAGGAAGAAGAGAAAATTAAAACATCTAGATGCTATGGAAAATCACATTATTGTTTGTGGATATGGTAGAAATGGAAAACAGGCCATTCAAAAACTACAAGATTATAAACGAGAATTCATTATTATAGAAAAGGATCAACAGGTGATTGATGATGCATTACTAGATGAGGAGCATTTTTTAAGAGGTAATGCAAATGAGGATGAGGTATTACTAAGTGCCGGAATTGATAGAGCATCTACTTTAATTACGGCTCTTCCAGAGGATGCTGATAATTTGTTTATAGTGTTAAGTGCTAGACAACTCAATAAAGATTTAAAAATAATATCTAGGGCTAGTGAAGATAACTCCTATAAGAAATTAAAATTTGCTGGTGCAGATAATGTAATACTGCCTGATACCATAGGTGGGCAACATATGGCATCACTAATTGTAAGTCCCGATTTAATTGAATTTTGGGATAATTTAAGTTATGGTGGAAATGAAGGTGTTAATTTAGAGCAAATTTCTTTTGAACAAATGTTTGATGAAGAGAGATCTTGCACCATATTGGATTTGAACCTTAGAAAAGAAACAGGTTGTTCTATAATAGGTTACAAATCTCCAGAAGGAGATTATACTGTAAATCCAGATCCAGAATTACAATTAGTTCGAGGATCTAAAATAATTGTTGTTGGTAATTCTAAGCAAATTGCAAAACTTCAAAAAGTTTATCGCATTAATAACGAACTAACTTAGTAGGCTTAAAACTTTCAAAAAGCAAGATTTTTGTGCATCTTGCTGCTTCAATTTCCATCATTAAAAATTAAAATGAAAAAAATCGTTCTATTATTTGCCATTATTTGTTCGGCAGTGTATTCACAAGCTCAAGACTTAAAACTTGAAGCAACTACAAGTAACCCTACTACTGAGATAAATGATGGTGTCATAGAGATTTCAGTTCTTAATGGTACGCCACCATTTACATATAAATGGTCCAACCAATCAACATCTCTTAAATCAAATAAAGCTACTGGAGTTACTGAAGGAATTGAGTATACAGTGCTGGTTACAGACAACTCTGGTAAAAGTGCCGAGGGAGTTTATAAAGTAGAATCAGAGCATATTACTGAAATTCTAAACGGAGGTGCTGTACCTGCAGTGGCTGCCATGGGTAACGTTTTATTCTGGGACCCTTTTAGTGCCTTAGGAATATATGATCCTGTAGTTTATGCTGAGGGAAAGAATATCTCTATTCCAGATTGGGAAGCTGGAGATTTAAATAAATATATCTTAAAAAAATGGCTCAAGCCAGATGGCTCAACAGTTAAAAAAGGAGATCCCGTCGCTGTAATTAAGATAGAAGGTAAAGAAGAGGTTACAGTTATGGCACCATCTACAGGTGTGTTTACATATTTAGAAAGTAGAGGTAAGGTACTTAATGAAGGAGATGTTATTTACAATGGTCAAAATAGTGGAGATGTTGTAGAGACCGGAGCACATTTATTTTCTCGAGTGGAATATAGCGAGAAAACTCCTTTACTTCATCCTAATGGAGATGTACAAACAAAGGGAATTCCTTTTATAGTTGTATGGCTTGTTTTAGGAGCTTTATTTTTTACAATACGCATGGGCTTTATTAATTTTAGAGGGTTTAAGCATTCTATTGATTTAGCAAAAGGGAAATACGATGATCCAACTGCACCAGGTCAGGTTACTCATTTTCAAGCGTTAGCTACGGCAGTTTCAGGAACTGTAGGATTAGGAAACATTGCGAGTGTTGCTGTGGCTATATCATTAGGTGGTGCTGGAGCTACCTTTTGGATGATTTTAGCAGGATTGCTTGGTATGTCATCTAAATTTGTAGAATGTACTTTAGGTGTGAAGTATCGCTTCATAGCTGAAGATGGTTCTGTTTACGGCGGACCAATGAATTATTTGCGTTACGGACTAGCAAAACAAAATAAAAAGGGACTAGGTAAAATACTAGCGGTAATGTTTGCTGTTTTAGCTATTGGTGCTTCATTTGGTGGAGGTAATATGTTTCAATCTAATCAAGCTTTTGCAGGTCTAGTTACTCAGTTCAAGTTTCTAGAAGGTTATGGTTTTTGGTTTGGTGTAGTTACAGCAGTATTAGTAGGTTTTGTAATCATCGGAGGTATTAAAAGTATTGCTAAAGTAACTGAGAAGGTCGTTCCATTTATGGCTAGTGTTTATGTAGTTGCCGCGTTAGCTGTTATAGTTATTAATATTGAAAATATAGGCCCTGCATTTAGTGCTATCATTGATGGAGCTTTTAGTCCTTCGGCTATAAAAGGTGGTATTATTGGTGTTCTTATTGTAGGTTTTCAAAGAGCAGCATTCTCCAACGAGGCTGGAGTAGGATCTGCAGCTATCGCTCACAGTGCGGCAAAAACACATCATCCGCCATCAGAAGGCTTTGTAGCATTGCTGGAACCTTTTATTGATACTGTAGTAGTTTGTACTCTTACTGCTTTGGTGTTAATATTTACTGGAATGCATGAGGTGGAAGGTGTAGCTGGAGCGCAATTAACTTCAGATGCTTTTGGAAGTGTTATTTCATGGTTTCCATATGTTTTGGCTGGAGCAGTATTTCTTTTTGCTTTCAGTACTATGATTAGCTGGTCATACTATGGAATGAGAGCATGGACATATCTTTTTGGTAGAACTAGAGCTGTAGAAATTGCTTATAAAATAATATTCTTGGTATTTGTTGTAATAGGTTCTTCTGTTTCTCTAGGAGCAGTGTTAGATTTCTCAGATATGATGATTTTGGCAATGTCTTTTCCTAATATAATTGGATTATTGCTTATGTCTGGAGAGGTACGAAGAGACTTAAATGAGTATTGGAAAAAATTAAAAACAGGCAAGCTTGGTTTAAAAACCGATGCCTAGTGATTGAATAATATGAACAACATAAAATCCCTCTTTGTATTTGATAGAAAACAGCAAAGAGGGATTTTTGTATTGATGATACTCTTAATTATCTTTCTTTCAGGATATATATACTTGAAAAACATGCCTAAAGAAGTTTTAGTTATTGAGGATACTTCTGCCTACCAGAGTAAACTAGATTCACTAGTGGCAATTCAGCAAAGAAGAAGAGACACCATTTACCCTTTTAACCCTAATTACATCACCGATTATAGAGGTTACAAATTAGGTTTAAGTGTTGAAGAGATAGATCGATTACATCGCTTTCGCGAAAGCGGAAAATGGGTCAATTCAAAAAAAGAGTTCCAGCAAGTAACGCAAGTAAGTGACCAGTGGCTGGATAGCATCTCACCCTATTTTAAATTTCCAGAATGGGTGACCAACCCTAAGAAGTCATATACAAGCAACTACACGTTTTTTAAGGATCAAAAAGTTGTTGCAAAAGACATCAATAGAGCTAGTCAAGATGACCTTAAAAAAGTTTATGGAATAGGTCCAGCTCTTTCAGGTAGAATTATAAAAGAAAGAGAGCGTTTGAAGGGTTTTATTGATATTTCTCAAGTAAGAGGTGTTTATGGATTAACAGACTCTACAATGATTCAATTGAAGAAGCATTTTTATGTGACTGCTCCTTTAGGGTTTAAGAAAATAGCTTTAAATACTGCGACAAACGATGAGTTGTTAACTATCCCATATTTTAACGACTATCTGGTAGAAAAGCTAATAGAACAACGCACGTTGCGTGATGGTTTTAAAAGTTGGGATAAAGTCTTGTTAACATCAAGGTTTCCTCAAGAAAAATTAGCCTTAATTCAGTTATATTTGACATTAAATTAAAATAATCAGTTTTTACTGAGAATATCGCATCTTAAACATGGGTTTGGATGTTTTTCAATAATCATATTGTACCAATTTATGTATTCAAAATATTTTACTGAGGAGCATGATGCTTTCAGACAGAGTTTTAGAGATTTTCTTAAAAAAGAGGCTGTTCCTCATATTGAAAGATGGGAGGAAACAGGTCAGATAGATCGAGAGATTTTTCAAAAGATGGGAGAGATGGGCTATTTTGGCCTTTATTATCCAGAAGAATATGGAGGTCTAGATTTAGATTTTTTCTATACCGTTATTTTCCTTGAAGAAATGCAACGTATAAATTCGGGAGGTTTTGCTGCTGCTATGTGGGTGCAAGCCTTTTTAGGTGCACAACATTTATTAAAAGAAGGAGATGAGCGTATCAAGCAAGAATATTTAGTACCTACACTTACTGGAGAAAAGATAGGTTGTTTAGGTATTACAGAGCCTTTTGGTGGTAGTGACGTTGCAGGAATGAGAACAACTGCTGTGAAAGATGGTGATCATTATGTGATCAATGGTTCTAAGACTTTTATCACAAATGGAGTTTATAGTGATTATCTAGTAATTGCTGCCAAAACAGACGTGGACGCAAAGGGAAGAGGCATTTCTATTTTTGTAATGGATCGCGAGACACCTGGTATAAGTGCTACTAAACTTAATAAATTAGGATGGAGAGCAAGTGATACTGGTGAAATAGGTTTTGATAACGTACGTATTCCAGTAGAAAATTTAATGGGTGAAGAAGGAAAAGGTTTTCCTTATATCATGCAACATTTTGCATTAGAACGCTTAATAATGGGTATAAATTCTCACGCTCGAGCAGAATTTGCTCTAGAGTATACAGCTCAGTATATGAAAGAACGTACTGCTTTTGGAACAACTATAGATAAATTTCAAGCATTACGTCACGGAATGGCAGATATGATGAGTGAGGTAGAAATGGCAAAATGCTTTAACTATGCCATCGCAGAAGAGTTAGACAAGGGTTTGTATCCAGTTAAGGAAGCGAGTATGTCTAAATTAGTTTCGACTAAAATTGCAGATGAGGTTATTTATCAGTGTCTTCAGTATTTAGGGGGCTACGGTTACATAGAAGAATACCCTTTAGCAAGAATGTGGCGTGACAGTCGTCTAGGTCCTATCGGTGGCGGAACTAGTGAGATTATGCGTGAGATTATTGCAAAAATGATGTTGGATGGAAAGGACTATAAGCCTGCTGCAAAGTAGTTAGTTTGTTCCGTTTTCGCGTAAGCAAAACGTAAACACACATCTAAATAAATAAATCGCTTTGAGATTGTAAAATAAAATGTACTTTTGCAATCCAAAGAAAGGAGGTGATGACACTATGTTAATAATACCAGTAAAAGACGGAGAAAATATCGATAGAGCTCTCAAGCGTTTCAAAAGAAAATTTGATCGTACGGGAAAAATGCGCGAACTACGTAGGAGACAGCAGTTTACTAAACCATCTGTTGCAAAACGTGCTCAAAACATTAAAGCTTCTTATATTCAAGGACTTCGTGACGCAGAGAATATCTAGAGAATTTCTTCTTTAGAATACCATACCGCTAGTCGTAAATTTATACATTTACGTCTTGCGGTTTTTTTTTATGGATACAATACCTTATTTAGAATATCTTGAGCTTGAGAAGAATTATTCTTCTCATACTATCTATGCTTATGAGAAGGATTTAAATCAATTTAAAAACTTTTTAAAGGATGAAGGTGTTTTTGACTTAAAGGAAGTTAATTACAGTTTGATTAGGAGTTGGGTGACTAGTTTATTAGAGAATGGAGATACTTCTCGCACGGTAAATAGAAAAATGTCATCTCTTAAATCTTTCTATGGATTTATGCTCAAAATAGGCAAGGTGACAACTAGTCCAGCTGCAGCTTTTAAAAGTCTCAAGGTTTCAAAAAAGATTCAAGTACCGTTTTCTACTGAAGAGGTTCTAAAGCTTTTAGATTCTAGCTACAATAATTACAATTTTGTTGAGTCTCGCGATTTTTTAATCATAGAATTATTATATGCTACTGGTATAAGAAGAGAGGAGTTGATCAATATAAAGCTTAAAGATATAAGTCTGGAGTCTCAAACTATTAAAGTTTTAGGTAAAAGGAATAAAGAACGTATTGTGCCATTGGTTCCTTCTATTATAAGCCACGTATCACAATATTTGTCGTTGAGACATGAGTTTGCAATCACCAATGTAGAAGAGTTGTTTATAACATCAAAAGGGAATAAAATTTATCCAAGCCTTGTTTATCGAGTGATAAAATCATACTTTAGTAAGGTTTCTTTGAAAGTAAAGATCAGTCCACATGTTCTCAGGCATACATTTGCAACACATTTATTAGATTACGGTGCTGATTTAAACGCGGTAAAAGAATTGTTAGGGCACATAAGCCTTTCATCTACTCAAATCTATACGCATTCAAGTATGGCTACTTTGAAAGGTGTTTACGGTAGTGCCCACCCTAGATCAAAAAAATAATTAAACTAAAACGATCCATTATGAAGGTAAACACGCAAGCAGTAAATTTTGATGCAGATGTTAAGCTTATTGAATTTGCACAAGTTAAATTAGATAAACTAGAACAATTTTATAGCAAAATTATTAATGCAGATGTGTATCTAAAAGTTCAAAAGACATCTGCACCAGAAAATAAAATTGCCGAAATCAGAATTTTTGTACCAGGAGATGATATGGTTGTAAAAAAGACTTGCAAAACATTTGAGCAATGTATCGATGAGTGTGCCTCATCTTTAGAGCGTCAATTGAAAAAAAGAAAAGAAAAGTTATCAGCACATTAAAAAAAAATAAAAATTTATTTGCGCAATTAAAAAATAGGCTTACATTTGCAGTCCGTTAGAAATAGCGGACTTTTTTTTGGAAGCGAAATAAAGTTAAAAGCCGATGTAGCTCAGCTGGCTAGAGCAGCTGATTTGTAATCAGCAGGTCGTGGGTTCGAGTCCCTCCATCGGCTCAAAAAAAGTAATAAATCTTTATTGATTTATTGGGGAGATACTCAAGCGGCCAACGAGGACGGACTGTAACTCCGTTGGGAAACCTTCGCAGGTTCGAATCCTGCTCTCCCCACAAAAATTATCTGAAAAGATAAGTTGAAATATTGAATACCTTTTAGTTGTAAAGCTAATAAATGCGAGAGTAGCTCAGTTGGTAGAGCGTCAGCCTTCCAAGCTGAATGTCGCCAGTTCGAACCTGGTCTCTCGCTCTATAATAAACTCTATTTTTATTGAGTTTAAAGTCAAGTTGTCTATTCCTTATGTAAGGGTTTTGCCGGTGTAGCTCAGGGGTAGAGCGTTTCCTTGGTAAGGAAGAGGTCATGAGTTCAAATCTCATCATTGGCTCTGTAAGATAAAAATAGGTCTCTAATAGAGGCCATTACTAGTATAGGCTGATTTGGTTTTAGCTCCATATCGGTTTTTAAATTGAAACACTAATATAAACTAAGATTATAAATTATGGCTAAAGAAACGTACGATCGTTCGAAACCCCACCTTAATGTAGGAACTATTGGTCACGTTGACCACGGTAAAACTACTCTTACCGCTGCAATTACTAAAGTACTTGCTGATGCTGGTTTCTCTAAGGCAGTAAATTTTGACCAAATTGATAATGCTCCTGAGGAAAAAGACCGTGGTATTACAATTAACTCTTCTCACGTCGAGTATCAGACACAGAACAGACACTATGCACACGTAGATTGTCCTGGTCACGCCGATTATGTAAAGAACATGGTTACTGGTGCTGCTCAAATGGATGGTGCTATATTAGTAGTAGCAGCTACTGATGGTCCTATGCCGCAAACTCGTGAGCACATTCTTTTAGGTCGTCAGGTTGGTATTCCTCGTATTGTTGTATTCCTTAACAAAGTGGATATGGTTGATGATGAAGAGCTTCTTGAATTAGTAGACATGGAGGTTCGTGAGCTTTTAAGTTTTTACGAATATGATGGTGACAACGGTCCTGTAGTTACAGGTTCTGCATTAGGTGCTTTAAATGGTGAGCAAAAATGGGTTGATACCGTTCTTGAGTTGATGGAAGCTGTAGATGCTTGGATTGAAGAGCCTGTGCGTGATATGGATAAGCCTTTCTTGATGCCTATTGAAGATGTTTTTTCAATTACTGGACGTGGTACTGTTGCTACTGGTCGTATTGAAACTGGTGTAGGTAATACTGGAGATCCTGTTGAAATTATTGGTATGGGTGCTGAGAAGTTAACTTCTACTATTACTGGTATCGAAATGTTCCGTCAAATTCTTGATAGAGGTGAAGCCGGTGATAATGCTGGTATTTTGCTTAGAGGTATTGAAAAGTCTCAGATTTCTCGTGGTATGGTAATTACTAAGCCAGGATCTGTAACTCCACATGCCAAATTTAAAGCAGAGGTTTATGTTTTGAAGAAAGAAGAAGGTGGTCGTCACACTCCATTCCATAACAACTATCGTCCACAGTTTTATGTGCGTACCACAGATGTAACAGGTAATATTGCTCTTCCTGAAGGTGTTGAAATGGTAATGCCAGGAGATAACTTGACTATTACGGTTGATCTTATTCAGCCAATCGCATTGAACCTTGGACTTCGTTTTGCTATTCGTGAAGGAGGTAGAACAGTTGGTGCAGGTCAGGTGACTGAGATTCTAGATTAATTTCTAATTTACAATTTTAAGTATCCTGTCTATTTGTAGACAGGATACTTTCCCTTTATATAAGGGGAGGCATTAAAATATTTATAATAAATGTTTTTTTTGCGGGCTTAGCTCAGTTGGTAGAGCACTGGTCTCCAAAACCAGGTGTCGTGAGTTCGAGTCTCTCAGCCCGTGCAGTTAATTATAGTTTTCCTTGAATATGATGTTTGATTCATGTT
The DNA here is from genome assembly GCF_965657255.1 of Nonlabens sp. Taxonomy (NCBI): domain Bacteria; kingdom Pseudomonadati; phylum Bacteroidota; class Flavobacteriia; order Flavobacteriales; family Flavobacteriaceae; genus Nonlabens; species Nonlabens sp. The sequence goes on along the minus strand of NZ_CBFHNM010000007.1, from coordinate 15,387 downwards.
TTTGGTTGACCTCTAGATTATTACTATTATGAGTTTGATAACATATGTAAAGGAGTCTTATAATGAGTTAACTAATCATGTGACTTGGCCTACTTGGGAGGAGACGCAGAAGTTAACAATTACCGTTGCGGTATTTTCAATTGTCTTTGCCCTAATTATTGCAGGTATCGATTATGTGTTCAGTACAGCGATAGAGAATTATTTTAATTGGATCAAGCCGTAATAAGTTTTTGATATGTCAGAAGAGAAGGATTTAATGAAGTGGTACGTTGTTCGTTCTGTAAGCGGTCAAGAAAATAAAATCAAGGATTATATTGAGTCAGAAATTGCGCATCATAATTTAGGTGATTATTTGAAGCAAATTCTTGTACCTACTGAAAAGGTTGTCCAGATTAGAGATGGAAAAAAATACAATAAAGAGCGTGTTTATTTTCCTGGATATATAATGGTTCAAGCGAGATTGGAAGGTGAAGTTCCTCATATTATTAAATCTGTTAACGGAGTTATTGGTTTTCTAGGTGAAACTAAGGGAGGCGATCCTGTTCCTTTAAGAAGAACTGAGATTAATAGGATGTTAGGTAAGGTGGATGAGCTAGCCGAGCAGACAGATAATGTTGCTATTCCATTTAAGACAGGTGAAACTATTAAAGTTGTAGATGGACCTTTCAATGGTTTTAATGGTATTATAGAAAAAGTAAATGAAGAAAAGCGTAAACTAGAAGTTATGGTCAAAATATTTGGTCGTAAAACTCCTTTGGAGCTAAGTTATATGCAAGTTGAAAAAGTATAAATGTTACAATTTATAAATGATAAATAAGGCTTCCACTTTATTATCATTAAACAATTGAAATTAATTAGAAATGGCTAAAGAAGTATCTAAGGTTGTCAAATTACAGGTTAAGGGTGGTGCAGCAAACCCATCTCCTCCTGTAGGACCTGCACTTGGTGCGGCTGGTGTTAATATCATGGAGTTTTGTAAGCAGTTTAATGCTAGAACTCAGGATAAAGCTGGTAAAGTTTTACCAGTGGCGATCACGGTTTATAAGGATAAATCCTTTGATTTTGTGATCAAAACACCTCCAGCAGCAGTGCAAATCCTTGAAGCTGTCAAGCTTAAGGGCGGTAGTGGAGAACCTAATCGTAAGAAAGTTGGAACTATCAGTTGGGATCAAATTCGTTTGATCGCAGAAGATAAGATGCCAGACCTCAATGCATTTACAGTAGATAGCGCTATGAGAATGGTTGCAGGTACTGCTAGATCAATGGGTGTGAACGTTAAAGGTGGTAACCCACCTGCTTAAAACTTGTAACAATGGCAAAATTGACAAAAAATCAAAAGGATAGTGTTGCAAAATTTGATAAGTCACAAACTTATTCAATTGCTGACGCATCTAAAATTGTAAAGGAGATAACGACAACAAAGTTTGACGCATCTGTTGACCTTGCTGTGAGGTTAAATGTTGACCCTCGTAAGGCTAATCAAATGGTTAGAGGTGTTGTTACATTACCTCATGGGACAGGTAAGGATGTTAAGGTTTTGGCTTTAGTTACTCCAGATAAGGAAGAAGAGGCTACTGCAGCTGGTGCTGATTATGTAGGTCTAGATGAGTATTTGGAGAAAATCAAAGGAGGTTGGACAGATGTTGATGTAATTATTACCATGCCTAGTGTGATGGGAAAATTAGGTCCTTTAGGTCGTGTATTAGGTCCAAGAGGTCTAATGCCAAATCCCAAAACTGGTACTGTTACTATGGATGTAGCAAAAGCAGTTTCTGATGTTAAGGCTGGTAAGATTGACTTTAAAGTTGATAAGACTGGTATTATACATGCAGCAGTCGGTAAGGCGTCTTTTGATGCTGAAAAGATTGCAGGAAATGCACGAGAATTAATTAACACATTAGTTAAGCTGAAGCCGACAACGTCTAAAGGTATTTATATTACAAGTATCTACATGTCTAGTACCATGAGTCCTAGTATTGAGATAGACACTAAACGTTTTGCAGACGACTAAAAATCTAGATCATGACAAGAGAACAAAAAGCAAATGTTATTCAAGATTTGACTGCTACTTTAGGTGATAATACAACTATATATTTAGCAGACATATCTGGTTTAAACGCATTAGATACATCAAACTTACGTAGAGCTTGTTTCAAAGCAAACGTAAAAATGGCAGTAGTAAAGAACACTCTTCTTGCTAAGGCTATGGAAGCATCTGATAAGGATTTTGGTGAGTTACCTGGGTTGTTAAAGGGTAATACATCAATTATGCTTGCAGAGGTTGCGAATGCACCTGCTAAGGTTATTGAAAACTTCAGAAAGAAGTCTAAAAAACCTGTGCTTAAAGGTGCTTATATTGAGGAAGCTATATATGTAGGCGACGACATGATTGAAACTTTAAGTAACATCAAGTCTAAAGAAGAAATGGTTGGTGAAATCATTGGTCTACTTCAAAGTCCAGCTAAGAATGTTGTTTCTGCACTTAAATCAAGTGGAGGCAAATTAGCAGGAATTTTAAAGACCCTTTCTGAAAAGTAGGGCATAAACGAGTACGCAATTAATTATTTATAAATTTTATTAAAACGATAGAAATGGCAGATTTAAAAGATTTCGCAGAACAGTTAGTTAACCTTACTGTGAAAGAAGTAAACGAATTAGCGACTATACTTAAAGATGAGTATGGAATTGAACCAGCAGCAGCAGCAGCTGTTATGGCTGGACCAGCTGCAGGTGGTGGAGACGCTGCTGAAGAGCAAACAGAATTTGATGTAATTCTTAAAGCTGCAGGTAGTGCAAAGCTAGCTGTTGTTAAACTTGTAAAAGAACTTACAGGTGCAGGGTTAAAAGATGCTAAGGAACTTGTTGATAATGCACCATCTCCAATTAAAGAAGGTGTATCTAAAGACGAGGCAGAAGCACTTAAAGCTCAGTTAGAAGAAGCTGGGGCTGAGGTTGAGTTGAAGTAATTCTTCTTAACTAAACATTATCGGTTTAGACCTGTGGGCGTTGCTCACAGGGCTAGACCATTTTGCGTATAAAGATGAGACGTCGTCGATAACGCTTTTTTTAATCATTTAATACCGTGCATTGATGCTAGCAACAAACACAGAGAGAATTAATTTTTCAACGGTAACTAATAAGGCGGAATATCCTGACTTGCTGGATATCCAAATCAAATCTTTCCAAGACTTTTTTCAGTTAGAGACTAAATCTGATAAAAGAGAAGTAGAAGGTTTGTACAATACCTTCATGGAGAATTTTCCAATTACTGATACTCGTAATCAGTTCGTATTGGAGTTTCTTGATTATTTCGTAGACCCACCTCGTTATTCTATTCAAGAATGTATAGAGCGAGGTCTTACATACAGCGTGCCGCTTAAGTCGCGTTTAAAATTATACTGTACCGATCCAGAACATGAGGATTTTGAAACAATTGTTCAGGATGTTTATTTAGGTACAATTCCTTACATGACTCCATCTGGTACTTTCTGTATTAATGGTGCAGAACGTGTAGTAGTTTCACAACTTCATAGATCACCTGGTGTATTTTTTGGCCAGTCATTTCATGCAAATGGAACAAAATTATATTCTGCTCGTGTAATTCCTTTTAAAGGATCATGGATAGAATTTGCGACAGATATCAACAGCGTTATGTACGCTTATATCGACCGTAAAAAGAAATTACCTGTAACCACACTTTTCCGAGCAATAGGCTTTGAAAGAGATAAGGATATCTTAGGTATCTTTGATCTTGCAGAAGAGGTTAAAGCGAGTAAGACAGGTTTAAAAAAATATTTAGGTCGCAAGCTTGCTGCTCGTGTACTTAGAACATGGCATGAAGATTTTGTTGATGAAGATACCGGTGAAGTGGTGTCTATTGAACGTAATGAAATCGTTCTTGATCGTGATACAATTCTTGAAAAAGAACATATTGATGAGATCATTGAATCACAGGCAAAGACTATTCTTCTTCATAAAGAGGATAACATGTCCGCTGATTATGCTATTATTCACAATACATTACAAAAGGATCCTACTAACTCAGAAAAGGAGGCAGTAGAACATATTTATAGACAATTACGTAATGCTGAACCGCCTGATGAGGAGACTGCGCGTGGTATCATCGATAAGTTGTTTTTCTCTGACCAGAGATATAACTTAGGTGAGGTGGGGCGTTACCGAATGAATAAGAAATTAGGTCTTGATATACCTATGGATAAGCAAGTGCTTACTAAAGAAGATATCATTACCATTATTAAGCATTTGATCATGTTGATCAACTCTAAAGCAGAGATTGATGACATTGATCACTTATCTAATAGACGTGTGCGAACTGTTGGTGAGCAGTTATCTCAACAATTCGGTGTAGGACTTGCTCGTATGGCTCGTACCATACGTGAACGTATGAACGTAAGAGATAATGAGGTGTTTACACCTATCGACTTGATAAACGCAAAGACTCTTTCTTCTGTTATCAATTCTTTCTTTGGAACGAACCAATTGTCTCAATTTATGGATCAAACTAATCCGTTAGCAGAGATTACTCACAAACGTAGATTGTCTGCGCTTGGACCTGGTGGTCTTTCTAGAGAAAGAGCAGGTTTTGAGGTTCGTGATGTTCATTATACACACTACGGAAGGTTATGTCCGATTGAAACTCCTGAAGGACCAAACATTGGTTTAATTTCATCTCTTGCTGTATTTGCAAAAGTAAATGGCATGGGGTTCATTGAGACGCCTTACAGAAAAGTAACAGATGGTGTAGTAAACCTGGATGAAGAGCCTACTTATTTGAGTGCTGAAGAAGAAGAAGGATTGCATATTGCACAAGCTAACTTACCACTTACAAATGGTAAGATTGATCAAGAAAAAGTAATTGCACGTATGGAAGGAGACTTCCCTGTGATTGATGCTTCTGAGGTGGTTTATGCAGATGTTGCTCCTAATCAGATTGCTTCTATATCGGCATCTTTAATTCCATTTTTGGAACATGATGATGCAAACCGTGCACTGATGGGATCTAACATGATGCGTCAGGCAGTACCACTTCTTAGAGTAGATGCTCCTATTGTAGGAACTGGTCTTGAAAGACAAGTGGCTTCTGATTCAAGAGTATTGATCAATGCAGAAGGTGATGGAGAAGTGGTTTATGTAGATGCTCAAAAGGTAGTGATTAGATATGATCGTACGGAGCGTGAATCTCTTGTAAGTTTTGAACCAGAAGATACCTCTTATAACTTAATCAAGTTCCGTAAGACCAATCAAGGTACTAGTATTACTTTAAAGCCTATCGTTCAAAAAGGTGATAGAGTAAATAAAGGACAAGTGCTTTGTCAAGGTTATGCGACTGAGGCTGGAGAACTTGCTTTAGGACGTAATATGAAAGTGGCATTTATGCCATGGAAGGGTTATAACTTTGAGGATGCGATTGTGATCTCAGAAAAAGTAGTTCGTGAAGATATATTCACTTCTATTCATGTAGATGAGTATTCTCTTGACGTAAGAGATACAAAGCTAGGTAATGAAGAGTTAACTCCAGACATACCTAATGTTTCTGAAGAAGCTACTGCAGATCTTGATGAGCAAGGAATGATTCGTATCGGTGCAGAAGTTAAACCAGGTGATATTTTAATAGGTAAGATTACTCCTAAAGGTGAGTCTGATCCTACTCCAGAGGAAAAGCTTCTTAGAGCTATTTTTGGTGATAAGGCTGGTGATGTAAAAGACGCTTCTTTAAAAGCTTCTCCATCACTTAGAGGTGTTGTTATTGATAAGAAATTATTCTCTCGTGCTGTAAAGGATAAGAGAAAAAGAGCACAAGACAAAGAAGATATTGCGAGGTTAGAACAAAATTACCAAGGTAAATTTGATAACCTTCAAGAACGTCTTATTGAGAAATTATTTGAAATAGTAAGTGGTAAAACATCACAAGGTGTATTTAATGATTTAGGTGAAGAAGTTCTTCCTAAAGGTAAAAAGTATACTCTTAAAATGTTGAACTCAGTAGATGACTTTACTCATTTAACTTCAGGAACTTGGACAACAAGTAATGAAGTAAATGAAATGGTTGCAGACTTACTTCACAATTATAAGATTAAAGAAAATGATCTTCAAGGATCATTGCGTCGTGAAAAGTTCACTATCTCTGTAGGAGATGAGCTTCCAGCTGGTATTATCAAACTTGCAAAAGTTTATATCGCTAAGAAGCGTAAACTTAAAGTAGGAGATAAGATGGCAGGACGTCACGGTAACAAAGGTATCGTTGCACGTATTGTGCGTCAGGAAGATATGCCTTTCCTTGAAGATGGAACTCCAGTAGATATCGTATTAAATCCGCTAGGTGTACCTTCTCGTATGAACATTGGACAGATTTATGAAACAGTACTAGGATGGGCTGGAGAAAAATTAGGTAAAACTTTTGCTACTCCTATCTTTGATGGTGCTACTTTAGATCAGATCAACGGTTATACAGATGAGGCTGGTATCCCACGTTTTGGTCATACTTACTTATTTGACGGTGGTACTGGTGAGCGTTTTGATCAACCTGCAACGGTAGGTATCATTTACATGCTTAAGCTAGGTCACATGGTAGATGATAAGATGCACGCACGTTCTATAGGTCCATATTCGTTGATTACACAGCAACCACTTGGTGGTAAAGCACAATTTGGTGGTCAGCGTTTTGGAGAGATGGAAGTATGGGCACTTGAGGCTTATGGAGCATCTAGTACCTTACGTGAAATCTTAACTGTAAAATCAGATGATGTTATTGGTCGCGCTAAAACTTACGAAGCAATCGTAAAAGGCGAGCCTATGCCAGAGCCTGGTCTTCCAGAATCATTTAATGTATTGATGCATGAGTTGAAAGGTCTAGGATTAGATCTAAGACTGGAGGATTAATTTTTCTGTGAGGTTGGATGTTAGTTTCGCTTTCGCGAAAGCGGAACACAGCAAACAACCTTGCTACTTTAACTTAAAATAGTACCATAATTATGGCTAGACATAACGACAATACAGCACCAAAGAAATTTTCAAAAATTTCAATTGGTCTCGCATCTCCAGAAGCTATTCTTGCAGAGTCAAGAGGTGAGGTGTTAAAACCAGAAACGATTAACTATCGTACGCACAAACCTGAAAGGGATGGGCTTTTTTGTGAGCGTATATTCGGTCCTGTAAAGGATTATGAATGTGCTTGTGGAAAATATAAACGCATACGTTATAAAGGAATTGTTTGTGATCGATGTGGTGTAGAGGTTACAGAAAAGAAAGTAAGACGTGATCGTATAGGTCATATCAACCTTGTAGTGCCAGTGGCGCACATTTGGTATTTCCGTAGTTTGCCTAACAAAATAGGCTATCTACTTGGGCTTCCATCAAAGAAGCTGGATATGATCATTTATTATGAACGATATGTGGTGATTCAACCAGGTATTGCAAAGAATGCTGAAGGTGAAGAGGTAAATAAATTAGATTTCCTTACAGAAGAAGAGTACCTAGATATTCTTGATTCTCTTCCACAAGAGAACCTATATTTAGACGATTCAGATCCTAATAAATTCATCGCTAAGATGGGTGCAGAGTGTTTGATCGATCTTTTACAGCGTATTGATTTAGAATCTCTGTCTTATAATCTAAGACACAAAGCAAATAACGAGACTTCTAAACAACGTAAAACAGAGGCTTTAAAACGTCTACAAGTTGTTGAAGCGCTTAAAGATTCTAACGAACGTCGTGAGAATAAACCTGAATGGATGATCATGAAAGTGATTCCAGTAATTCCGCCAGAATTACGTCCATTAGTACCACTAGATGGTGGTCGTTTTGCGACTTCAGATTTAAATGATTTATACCGTCGTGTAATTATACGTAACAACCGTTTGAAGAGATTGATGGAGATTAAAGCTCCAGAAGTAATTCTTCGTAATGAAAAGCGTATGTTACAAGAAGCAGTGGATTCACTTCTTGATAATACAAGAAAGTCCAGTGCGGTAAAAACAGATTCTAATAGACCATTAAAATCTTTATCAGATTCCCTTAAAGGTAAACAAGGACGTTTCCGTCAGAACTTACTTGGTAAGCGTGTTGATTATTCCGCACGTTCTGTAATTGTTGTAGGACCAGAGCTTAAATTATATGAGTGTGGTATTCCTAAAGACATGGCGGCAGAGCTTTATAAGCCTTTCGTTATACGTAAGCTTATTGAACGAGGAATCGTAAAGACGGTAAAGTCTGCAAAGAAAATAATAGATAAGAAAGAACCTGTTGTTTGGGATATTCTGGAGAATGTTCTTAAAGGACATCCAGTAATGCTGAACCGTGCTCCTACTCTTCACAGATTAGGTATACAGGCTTTCCAACCTAAATTAATTGAAGGAAAAGCAATACAGTTACACCCATTAGTCTGTACTGCATTTAATGCCGATTTTGATGGAGATCAAATGGCAGTCCACCTTCCTTTAGGTCCGGAAGCAATACTAGAATGTCAGTTATTAATGCTGGCGTCACACAATATCTTAAACCCTGCAAACGGTAGTCCAATTGCGGTACCATCTCAGGATATGGTATTGGGTCTTTATTACATGACCAAACTTCGTAGGTCTGAACCTGGACACATCGTAAAAGGTGAAGGATTAACTTTTTATGGGCCTGAGGAATTAGTTATTGCATTTAATGAAAAGAGAGTTGATATCAATGCTCCAGTTAAGTGTAGAATAGCACTTCTTCAATCAGATGGTTCTTATAAAAACGAAATCATTGAAACAACTGCTGGTAGAGTCATCTTTAATCAAAAGGTGCCTGATGAAGCTGGTTACATCAATGAAGTATTAACTAAGAAAGCACTTAGAGATATTATAGGTGATATTCTTAAGGTAACTGATGTTCCTAGAACAGCAGCGTTCCTTGATGAAATCAAAGATTTAGGTTATGGATTTGCATTCCGTGGTGGATTATCATTCTCTCTTGGAGATATTATGATTCCTGAGGAAAAGCAATCTATGATTGATAGCGCAAATACTAAAGTAGACACGATACGTGGAAATTATGGTATGGGTCTAATAACACAAAACGAAAGATATAATCAAGTAATTGATGTTTGGACAGCGACAAATGCGCAGCTTACTGAGTTGTCAATGAAAAACATTAGAGAAGATCAACAAGGATTCAACTCTGTGTTTATGATGCTTGATTCTGGAGCTCGTGGATCTAAGGAACAGATAAGACAGCTTACTGGTATGCGTGGATTAATGGCTAAGCCTAAGAAATCTAATGACGGTGGTGGAGCTATTATTGAAAACCCAATTCTTTCTAATTTTAAGGAAGGTCTTTCTATTCTTGAATACTTTATTTCAACTCACGGAGCCCGTAAAGGTCTTGCAGATACGGCACTTAAAACTGCAGATGCAGGTTACCTAACTAGACGTTTACATGACGTTGCTCAAGATGTAATTGTAAATCATGAGGATTGTGAAACATTAAGAGGTATTGAAGTTGCTGCTTTAAAGAAGAACGAAGAAGTAATGGAGAAGCTTGGGGCGAGAGTTCTTGGTCGTACTGCATTACATGACGTGATAGATCCAGCTACACAAGAGGTTATAGTTTCTGCTGGTGAATTAATCAACGAGGTAGTTGCAGATATAATTGAAGCTTCTGATCTGGAAACAGTGGAGGTAAGATCTGCTCTAACTTGTGAAGCACCTAAAGGTGTTTGTACTAAATGTTATGGACGTAATCTAGCAACAAACCGTCTGGTTATGAGAGGTGAAGCTGTTGGTGTTATTGCTGCACAATCTATTGGTGAACCAGGTACACAATTAACACTTAGAACATTCCACGTTGGAGGTGTTGCAGGAAACGTTTCTGAAGATAGTTCGATTGTTGCAAAGAATGATGGTATTTTAGAAATTGAAGATTTAAAAACGGTAAAAGGTGAAGACTCGACAGGAAATGCTGTAGATGTTGTAATATCTCGTACTGCTGAATCGAAGTTGCTTCATGAGAAAACAGGAATGCTTCTAAATTCTAATAACATTCCTTATGGTTGTGAGCTTTACGCAAAACCTGGAACAAAAGTTAAAAAAGGAGACCTAATTGCTAAATGGGATCCATTTAATGGAGTTATTATTTCTGAATTTGCAGGTAAAATCAAATTTGAAAATATTATCCAAGGTGTTACTTTCCAAGTTGAGAGTGATGAACAAACGGGATACGAAGAGAAAGTAATATCTGACTCTAGGGATAAGAAGTTAATACCAACTTTACATATCTTAGATGCTAAAGGTGATAACGTAATTTCTTATAACCTTCCAGTTGGTGCGCACTTGATGATTAATGATGATGATAAGGTTAAGGTAGGTAAGGTGTTAGTTAAGATTCCACGTAAATCTGCAAAAGCAGGTGATATTACAGGAGGTCTTCCACGTGTTACAGAATTATTTGAAGCACGTAACCCTTCTAATCCTGCTGTGGTAAGTGAGATTGATGGTGTTGTTTCATTTGGTAAAATTAAACGTGGTAATCGTGAGATTGTTGTGACTTCAAAAACTGATGAAGTTAAAAAGTACTTAGTAAAACTATCTAATCAGATTCTTGTTCAAGAGAATGATTATGTAAGAGCTGGTATGCCACTGTCTGATGGTTCAATTACTCCTAAGGATATTCTTGCTATCAAAGGGCCAAGCGCTGTACAGCAGTATCTAGTAAATGAAGTTCAAGAAGTATATAGGCTACAAGGTGTGAAAATTAATGATAAGCATTTTGAAGTTGTTGTAAGACAAATGATGAGGAAAGTACGTATCGTAGATTCTGGAGATGGTATGTTCTTAGAGAATCAATTGATTCACAAAGAAGACTTCATTCTAGAGAACGATAAGCTTTACGGTAAAAAAGTGGTGGAATCTGCAGGTGATTCTGATAACTTGAAAGAAGGGCAAATCGTTACTTCAAGAGAGTTAAGAGATGAAAACTCTATTTTACGTAGGGAAGATAAAGCACTTGTAACAGCAAGAGATGTGATGCCAGCTACTGCAGAGCCTGTTCTTCAGGGTATTACTAGAGCATCACTTCAAACTAAATCTTTCATTAGTGCAGCATCTTTCCAAGAGACAACAAAAGTGTTAAACGAGGCTGCGGTTGCAGGTAAAGTGGATACATTAGAAGGTCTGAAGGAAAATGTTATAGTAGGGCATAGAATACCAGCAGGTACTGGTATGCGTAACTATGAAGATATTATCGTAGGCTCTAAAGAAGAGTTTGAAAAACTTTTGCAACAAAAAGAGGAGCCAAAGGTTAATTATAATTAGTTGTAATGGCAAAAGTTGAGAATCCTGATCAAAAGATCAATATAGAAATTGATGGAGAAGTTGCAGAAGGACAGTATAGTAATCTTGCTATTATTAACCATTCTGTTTCAGAATTTGTGGTTGATTTTGTAAATATCATGCCTGGTAATCCTAAATCAAAGGTCAAATCTAGGATAATATTGACACCACAACATGCTAAACGACTTGCAAAAGCTTTGCATGAAAATGTAAGAAAGTTTGAGCGTGCTCATGGCGATATAAAAGATTATGAACAACCGCCTGTTCCTTTAAGTTTTGGCCCAACCGGTCAAGCATAAAATCAAAGCCTGATGTTTTTACGTCAGGCTTTCTTAATTCAATTAACTACTGCATAGGAGTTATCTAGGGTAAATATTTTTTCAAGTTCGTATCATGCTTTTCAACGATTTATTTGTTCTTACTACGGTAATCTGTTAAAGTTATAGCCGCACAAAGAAGATTATTTCAGTACTTGTAATTTTTATTTAGTTTATGTTGCTAAAACTCTCTTCATTTAATAGTTTCTAGTTGTTCTATTATTTTGTTTTGGTTTTGATTTTACGGACACTTTGGTCGAGTAAATCCATGCTTATGTCGAAAAGTGTTTCACTTTCACTTTCAATCTTCTCAAGTTTTGGGGAATAGCAATACATTTGGACTTTAGTAGGGTGTTTTTATTTGTTACACCTTATTCAAATAAATATATATGAGAAATTTTACCCCTTTCTGTATTGGAAAAGTAAAGTCCTTTTTAGTAGTTTTTTTGTTGTTAAGTAGTTCGTTGAGCTATTCTCAATCAATTTTGGGTTTTCAAGATACTACAATTAATAATGGAGGTGCCGATTTACAAGTAGGCACGCAGTTTAGATTTGTTAATGAAAGAGACACAGGTGCTATTTTGAGTGAGTCAAATCCCATTATTTCTTTTGATTTTGATTCACCTAGTAAATCCGAATTAAATAAAACCAGTTTTTCGTTTCTGAATCCGTTTTCTTCTGGCACTATTAGTGGACCTTCACTTAATATAAATCCTAGTAACGTATCTTGCAATGAACGGTTGCCGCTTGTGAATGGTTTGTCATTCGAAAATGTAAATGCTTCTATAACTGAAAATGTACCTGAATTATTGTGTCTAGGTGCTGTTTCAGCGGTTTCAAATTTAACGGATTCTGATTTAAATAATTTTGCCACCATCAACATGACTGGCTTGGGTTGTGAAGCAGAGCTTAGTGTGGCAGATTTAGATAATGAGATTTATCCTGCGGGTAGTTTTGCGGGTTTTCGAGTAAGTTCTGAAGGTTTATTGCAGGTTTCTGTTGCTGCTACCATTGACATTTCAACATATCTAAATGGCACTAGGCAGGAAACCTTTAATGCTGTTTCTTCTACATTAGGAGTTAGTACTGATCTGCTAAATGCAGATGGTACCGTTACACTTGGATTTATAACGAATACAGATTTTGACGAATTGCGTATTAGCTATGACCCATTAGTTAGCGTTTTATTTTCAGCGCAAGTTTATCACGCTGTTGTTCAAAGTTTTTGTGCTGGTACAGAGTTAGAATGTAATGAAAAAACTGTACTAAGCAATCCCAGCTTTCCGTTCTATATCAACCCAAGTCTCACAGGGGTGAATGGTTTGTTATGCGCCTTATGTTCTGTCACTGATACAGATAATTTGCTTACGGAAGATGATGATGATTTTGCGACCATAAATTTGGCAGTTGGTGTTGCTTCTTCTGGTTCTATTGCTGTTAAAAGTGATGTTGATACATTTCCAGCTGGTACATTTGCTGGTTTCGATATTGCAAATAGCGGTCTGCTGGATTTGAATTTGTTGAACGGTATTGTTGTCAACACGTACTTAGATAATAGTATTCAGGAAAGCCAAACAGGTTCAGGCGGTCTCGTTTCAATTAATACATCCTTATTAAATAGTGATGGTAGGCGCGTAGTTGGTTTTGCAACATCGCTACCATTTGATGAAGTTCAAATCGTTGTATCAAATACACTTTCAGTAAATTTAGGTTCTACAAGAGTTTTTGGCGCGGCCGTTCAAAAATTTTGTGAAGCTCCAGAACTTGTATGCAATAAAGATACAGGTTTCACAAATACAGACTTCCCTGTAATAATTAACTCCCAGAATACCGGTTTAGCTGGAGTTGCTTGCGTTTCATGCGATATATCCGATGCTGAAAATGTCATTTCTGGTTCTGATACAGATTTTGCCACTATTCAATTAGCTGTTGGTGTTTTGTCGAGCGGTTCTATAGCTGTAGAGGATGTTTTGAGTTCTTATCAGCCAAATACCTTCGTGGGTTTTGAAATAGAGAATGCATCACTTCTAAATCTTGATGTCCTCGATAATATTGCTATAGAGACATATCTGGACGGAGTTCTTCAAGAAACTCAAACAGGAGTAAGCGCGTTAATTGGTGTTAATACTTCTCTAATTTCGGGTCAAGGTGGTAGAAGGACATTAGGTTTTGTGGCTTCTCAGGAGTTTGATCAAGTACGCCTAACTCTTACTAATACTGTAAATTTAAATCTTGGAACGACACGCGTCTATCAGGCAGTTATCAAAAAGCTCTGCTCAGGAAACATACTTTGTGATCAAACTAATTTTTTGAATGAAGGTGAGTTTGGTTTTCCGGTTGTAATTAATTCATTTGAAACTGGCATTGATGGTTTAGCTTGTGTGGGTTGCACGGTTGAGAATGCAAACAATGCGATCAGTTCAGATTTAAATGATTTCGCAGAAATACAAATTTCTGCGGGCGTGCTAAGCACTGGGACAATAGCAGTTTTAGATCCTATTGATACTTTTCCGGAAGGAAGCGTAGCTGGTTTTACTATTCAAGACTTACAGTCGCTCGTGCAGCTGGATTTATTTGAAAATCTTCAAATATGTACCTACCTTAATGGTGTCGAACAGGAGTGTAGTACTGTTGGGAACCTAATTAATTTAACTGCAGTAGTAGATATTTTCGGAGGGTCTAGTGGTTTAGTTAATGTTGGTTTTGAGACTTCTTTAGAATATAATGAAATTAGGTTTACTGCTGGGAGTTTGGTAAGTGTTAATTTATTGGATACCTCCATTCGTGTATTTGGTGCTTTCGTAGACACTCGCACCGCTACAGGGAATGGTCCTAACGCACTTAATTGTGATCCGAATGCTGTTGATGATACGGTCACAGTTGCAACAGTTAGTAATTCAATTATTGATGTTCTTATAAACGATAGTTTTGGAGGGGATGGACCGAGTTTTTCAGCAATTACTGTTGTTAATCAACCATTAAATGGTACTGCATCTGTTGACGATAACGGGACTCCTAATGACCCAACAGACGATACAATTATTTTCACTCCTGGAGTTAATTTTACCGGATCTGACATGTTTACTTACGAAATTTGTGATAGTAGTGGAGACTGCGATAGAGCAACGGTAATATTGACGGTAAGGCCAGACGAATTAACCGTTACCAAAATAGGAGTTTATGATCCTGTTGATGAGTCCATAATTTACACCTATAATGTTCTTAATTCTGGTACAGTTCAAATAAATGATATTACTATTGACGAGACTCTTTTTACTGGGACTAATACAATTTCTCCAGTTGTCTTGCAGGGTATGATTCAAGATTTAGACGGGGACGGAGATGCAACAGACCTTGCACCCGGAGATAGTGCAATTTTTTCAGTCGTATATTCAGTTTCTCAGGATGATTTACTTGTTGGCAATGTTTCGAATCAAGCAAATGGCTCTGGCTTCAACCCTTCTGGTAATTTAGTATTAGATTTATCTGATGACCCCAGTACTAGTGCTGTAGATGACCCTACTATCGTTTTGCTTGTTTCGCTTCCTCAAATTGATTTAGTGAAATCTGGAGTTTATGTAGATGTAAATTCAGATGGTATTGTAAACGTAGGCGACCGTATAGACTATACCTTTAATGCTACCAACACTGGAAACACGACACTTACAGGAGTAACAGTAAGCGATGTACTTCTAGATCTTACAGATGTATCGACCGTACCGGCAACACTTGCTCCTGGCGAGAATGGTGTT
>NZ_CBFHNM010000006.1:0-190540 GCF_965657255.1 Nonlabens sp. | reverse complement strand
TTTTCTTTGAGTGCCTTGATAATCTGGCTCTCTGTAAATCTACTTTTCTTCATAATGACAATTGATGTTTAAAATTAGAATTTTCTAATTAATCATTGTCCTATTTTTCGGGAAGCCTACATTTTTTGGGAAGCCTACAAAAAAGGGAAGGCTACATACTGTGTATCTATTTTTTATAGAATAGAATTGTTTACTTTTTATTTCAATACCATTTTTTCCTTGTTTGTTTTTTCACTTTTGATGCTTAGTATTACTCAGTATAATTTTTCATTTAATAAAAAATAATTATTTACGATTATTGGTAATTCGAGTTATTCCATTTATTTAGTTCATAATCCTATTCAATCAGCATTGGTTAAATTAGTTACTAAATTTAAGTTTGAAATTAATTCATATATATATATTTGTTTATTATATTATTCATAGCCGTTGTAATCGGTTATTTATATTACAGAGCTTTTGAAAAATACTCAACCAAAAAAGTTAAACATTTAATTTTAAAAACGATAACAAAAATTTAAACACTTGATTGATATTCTAGTTTTTTTATTCGTGATTTTTTTTGGCAACATGGTTCAAAATTCCTTCTCTAAAGGACTCTCCGCTTGGCATAAAAAAAATCTACAACGCTTATGGTTATTCCATTTGTTATTTGGTTGTATTTATTGGCTCTATATTGTATATGGTCCTGGTGGTGATTCTTTAGGATACTATAAGGTAAGTGAAAGCTTATCATTACAAGAGGCTACTTCGTTGTTTTTAACAAATGGTTCAGGAACTTTTGGAATGTATCTGCTAAATGTGTTGCCTTCAAAGTTGATGGGCTTTTTTGGACTTACTATGATTTACACTTTGATAGGTTACATAGGTTTAGGTTGTTTTTATAGGGTGTTTATTAATAATGTAACTCATAACAGTACACTTGGAGCATATCAGCTTTTCCCATTAGTTTTTTTTCTGCCTAATTTACATTTCTGGTCTGCTGGATTGAGTAAGGATACTTTGTTGTTTTTTTGTATTGGAGTATTTGTGTACAGTATGCAGCAGCCGTCACGACATTTATTTAAAATAGCTCTTGTATTGGTGCTTTCTTATCTTGTGAGACCACATATTACAATGTTCCTGATCATTTCCTTTGGGACAGGTTTTGTGCTAGATGGTAACTTAAAGCTGTTCCAAAAAATAATTTTCGGGACTATGTTTTTAATTGCTTTTGCACTGCTTTTTGACAAGATCATGGCATATTTAAAAATTGAAGATCTAGATGCGTCAACTATTAATGATTTTGCCGGGACTAGAGCTACTAATTTAAGTCGTTCTGGAACAGGATCGTCAGTAGATATTTCAAGTTATCCCTATCCTTTAAAAATATTTACATTTTTGTTCCGTCCGTTATTTTTTGATATTAATGGCGTATTAGCCATTGTTGCATCTTTTGAAAATTTAATTCTTTTGATTTTAAGTTGGAAAATGTTTAAACTAAATCCCATTAAAATATTTGCAGCTGGTAATTATATAGTGAAATCCCTATTCATTTTCCTAATCGTAGGGACACTTTCTTTTTCATTGATTTTAGGGAATTTAGGTATCATGCTACGTCAAAAAAATATGTTTATACCAGCTTTGTTATTCATTTGTTTATGGGCTTTTTCATATCAACAACAAAAACATGAAATTAAAAAAGTGACTCACTAGCCCACTTCATGCGTTTTATTACTAAAAACAACTTATTATATAGCTTCATTCTTATTGTTCATACCATAGCAACTATGGTAAACTATTACTATCTTGAAGGCAATCCTAGTGATTCACAATATTACTGGTTTGTAAACAATTCTAATTTTGATTCATCCATTTGGTTTGAATATTTTAGAATAGGTACGCCTTTCATGAGGTGGATTAATTATCCGTTTGCAGTCTTATTAAAATTACCATTCTGGGTAGGCCATTTCCTTTTCAGCATCATAGGTTTGATGGCGGTATTTCAATTATTTAAATTAATTACATTGATAGTTGGAAACTCTTCAGCGAGGTTTAATAGTTCTATAGCTGCTTTATGGTTACTGTTACCCAACTTACATTTCTGGACTTCAGGAATAACTAAAGAAGTGATTTGTTTGTTATGCATCGTAACAGTATTTCTACAAACCTACCTAAAGCAGTGGTGGTCATGGCAAGTGGTGATAGCTGCTATTACACTGGCACTATTGCGACCTCACGTTTTATTAATGCTTACATCTGGAATAGGTGCTGCATATCTCATATTGGTTCCGCTTTCGCGAAAGCGTAAATTACTATATACAGCATTGCTATTCATTATGCTGTTGATCTTTTACCTTATGGTTTGTCAGATCATACATATTGATCCATGGGATATAGATCGATGGTTATTAAACAATCACCGATGGCGAGATTCATTTATAGGTAGTGGTTCTTATGTTCCTATCCAATACTATAATTATCCCTATAAATTATTTACCTTCTTTTTTAGACCATTTTTCTATGATGTAAGCCATCCTTATGGTTGGATTCTAAGTATTAAAAATCTTTTGGTTTTTGGTTTGTTGATTTGGAGTGCTATCAGGTATATCTTAAAGTATAAAATGGTGAAATGGAATGTAACATTGTTAAGTATGTTACTATTTAATATTATAGGTGCATTAATTTATATTCAGCGCTATGCTGGATTGGGTATCTTTGCTCGCACGAGATCGATGTTTATCCCATTTTTTATATAGTAATGTTATATATCATTATAGAATCTTACAAAAAGCCAAAACTTGAATCGCAAGCCTAAACTCATTAGAATCACAACGGTGCCTATCTCTCTAGACAAATTACTAGAAAGGCAGCTCCATTTTATGAATTCCCATTTTGAAGTTACCGCAGTTTCTAGCGATGAGCCGTATCTTTCTGAAGTAGCGAAACGAGAAGGTGTAAATTTTCATCCTTTGGAAATGACTCGTAAAATAACGCCTATAAAAGATCTAATCGCTATTCGGAAACTATATCGATTCTTAAGAAAAGAAAAACCAAGCATCGTACATACCCATACACCCAAAGCAGGTATTGTAGGAATGATAGCATCTGTAATAGCTGGTGTACCTATCAGGTTGCATACTGTTGCCGGATTACCGCTCATGGAAACAAATGGTATCAAAAGAACGATTCTAAACCTAGTTGAAAAACTTACCTATTCTTGCGCTACTAGAGTCTATCCAAATTCTAAAGGGTTGCAAGATTTCATCATCAAAGAGAATCTATCGAAAGCTTCAAAAATTAAAATTATTGGGAATGGTAGTTCTAACGGAATAGATACCTCTCATTTCAAAGATAATTTTGATGATCAATTTAAAAAAGATTTAAACCAGGCAATCGGGATTTCATCTAGAGATGTGGTTTTTGTATTTGTAGGAAGAATAGTAGGCGACAAAGGAATCAATGAATTAGTAGAAGCTTTTACTGCGATAGATCAAACTAAAAATTCTTGTAGTTTATTATTAGTTGGTCCATTTGAAGAGGAACTGGATGCTCTAAATTCTGATACGAAAACAACCATATTAACACATAATAAAATATTCCACGTAGGTTATCAAAAGGATGTACGTCCTTATTTTGCTATTGCAGATGTGCTTACTTTTCCAAGCTATAGAGAAGGTTTTCCTAACGTTGTCATGCAAGCTGGTGCAATGGGATTACCGTCGATTGTAACTCACATCAATGGCTGTAATGAAATTATTACCCAAGATGTGAATGGTATAATCATCCCTGTTAAAGATTCGAAGAGTTTACAAGATGCTATGGTGTCATTGTTAAATGATAAAGAAAAGCGTTTATCATTAGCTGCTCATTCCAGATCGACAATTGTAGATCGATATGAACGCCAGCAGGTTTGGGATGCCATATTGCAGGAGTATCAAAGGCTTTTGAGTTTAAAATGGAACAATTGAATCCTTAATTGTACAGCCGACTAAACAATATTGTATTAATTTTGTTTATTGAGGTAAACATTATGAATGAGAAGGCCTAATTTATCGAAAAGCTAACATGTACAAAACTATCATAAAACCCATTGCAGATTTACTTGCAGCATTGATAGGTTTATTATTGCTGAGTCCTATATTTATTTTGGTCACGACTGGTTTGTTTATAGCAAATAATGGCAAACCATTTTTTACCCAACTACGCCCAGGAAAAAATGCCAAAATATTTAAAATCATCAAGTTTAAGACTATGAATGATAAAAAAGATCCGCATGGTAATCTACTTCCAGATGCAGATCGACTTACCAGCTTAGGTAAGTTTATTAGGAAAACATCGCTTGATGAAATACCGCAGTTACTCAACGTTATTAAGGGTGATATGAGTTTTGTAGGTCCACGACCATTATTGCCAGAATATCTAGAATTATACACCACAGAACAATCGCGCAGGCACGAGGTAAAACCAGGGATTTCAGGCTGGGCACAAGTAAATGGGCGTAATGCCATTAGTTGGGAAGAGAAGTTTGAACTGGACGTGTGGTATGTAGATCATCAAAGTTTTTTATTAGATTTAAAGATTGTATGTAAAACGATTAAAAAGGTATTTGTTTCAGAAGGTATAACCGCTGAAGGACAAGTTACTACAACTAAATTTAAAGGACAGTAATGTATATTTTTGGTGCAAGTGGTCATGGTAAAGTAGTTTTTGATGTATTGACTTCAAAGGGTACGTCGGTTACTGGTTTTATTGATGATAATCCTAATATAACAGAGTTTTGTGGGAAATCTGTTGCGTCAAATCACATACCACAAGAACTGATAATTGCTATTGGGGATAATAAAATCAGAAAAAAAATCAGCAATTTATTTCCTGATGCTCACTTTTGTATAGCCATTGATGCTAATGCCATAGTAGCGGAAAAAGTGACAATCGGAAAAGGTACAGTGATAATGCCAGCTGCTGTGGCTAATCGAGATGTTGTTATAGGAAACCATGTGATAATCAATACTAATTGTACGGTAGAGCACGATGGTACTATTGGTGATTATGCACATATTTCTCCGGGAAGTACGCTATGTGGCAACGTGACTATAGGAGAAGGCACTCATATAGGTGCAAATGCTACTGTCTTACCAGGTGTTGTAATCGGCAAATGGTGCAATATAGGTGCAGGAACTGTGGTTTTAAAAGATATTCCAGATTTTTCAACCGTCGTAGGAAATCCTGGACGCATCATTAAGACGCACAATGAAACGTAGTTTTGATCTAGTTATCGCTACGTTCGTTAGCTTGTTGCTTGTGGTACCGCTAGGCATTAGTTGTTTGCTCTTTGGTATTACCATATTCACCCAAACCAGAATAGGACAACACGGCAAACGATTTACCATCTATAAGTTAAAAACCATGAAAAATGGTAAAGTTACTAGGCTAGGTGAATACCTTAGAAAAACTAAAATAGACGAATTACCCCAATTAGTTAATGTTTTAAAAGGAGATATGTCACTGGTAGGACCCAGGCCAGACCTACCAGGCTATTATGATAAGTTAGCAGGCGAAGACCGTAAGGTACTCCAACTAAAACCGGGACTTACCAGTAGGGCAGCAATTAAATACCGTAATGAAGAGCAATTACTAGCTCAACAAAATGATCCAATAAAATATAATGATGACGTAATATTTCCAGACAAAGTAAAAATGAATTTGGAATATTTAGAAAAAAGAAGTTTCTGGTACGATGTAAAAATCATAGTGCTTACCTTAAAATCTTTATGGCGCTAACAATCTCAGAATTTTTAATTTCGTTATTCTTTATTGGTCACTCGTTACTATAAAACATTATATCACAACCACTAATGCTGTTTTAAGAAAACGGCCTTGGGAAGTCTGTCGTAAAAAATGAAGATACGGAAACGACCAAAGAAAAATCCTAACAGGCAAAAAGGTACTAACTATTGATGCCGTTGATTACAGGCGTAGTGCATTTTTAAAAAGTACAAACTTTATTTTTCTTTAGTTGGAGTATTGAAATTTTTAGACAGGTGTCCCACAGCCTAGATTTTTTTGGTTCGTTTTTGCAGCAATGGCAAAAATGAACAAGCTTAACAACCATTAAATGCCTTTATGATCTGAACAGTCACTAAATAGCTTGAATTTAAATAATAGCGGACCGAAATCATCAATAGAATTCTTAAAAAACGGCCTTGGATAGTCTGTCGTAAAAAATAAAGATACGGAAACGACCAAAGAAAAATCCTAACAGGCAAAAAGGTGCTAACTATTGATGCCGTTGATTACAGGCGGAGAACATTTTTAAAAAGCACTAACTTTATTTTTCTTTAGTTGAAGTATTAAAATTTTTAGACAGGTGTCCCACAGCCTAGATCTTTTTGGTTCGTTTTTGCAGCAATGGCAAAAATGAACAAGCCGAATACCAACTAAATTCTCAACTCATTACAGTACCTTTGTTTATCAAAATTGTTTTATGATAAAAGATAAAATATGGCTTTCCTCTCCACACATGGGTGGAACCGAAAGGAATTATGTAACAGAAGCTTTTGATACCAATTGGGTGGCTCCTTTGGGACCCAATGTTACAGGTTTTGAAAAGGATTTAGAAGTTTATCAAAGAGAAAACACGCATGTCGCAGCTCTTTCTAGTGGGACAGCCGCTATACATTTGGCATTAATTCAGGCTGGTGTCGGACCTGGTGATGAGGTGATTTGTCAAAGTTTTACGTTCTGCGGTACTACAAATCCAGTTCAATATTTAGGAGCAACGCCTATCCTAGTTGATAGTGAGTACGACACCTGGAACATGTGTCCTAATGCTTTAAAAGAGGCTGTAGAAGATCGTATCGCAAAGGGCAAAAAACCCAAAGCAATATTGGCGGTACATTTATATGGTATGCCGTATAAAATTGATGAGATCCACGCTTTCGCGAAAGCGAAACAAATACCAGTAATAGAAGATAGTGCTGAAGCGCTAGGAAGTACTTACAAAGGACGAAAATGTGGCACTTTTGGAGATTATGGTATATTGAGTTTTAACGGTAATAAAATTATTACAACCAGTGGTGGTGGTGCTATGGTATGTCATTCTAAAGCGGTAAAAGAGAAAACCATATTTTTAGCTACTCAAGCCCGTGATAACGCTCCACATTACCAACATAGTGAGGTAGGTTACAATTACAGATTGAGCAACATAAGCGCAGGTATAGGTCGTGGACAGATGGAAGTGCTAGACAAACACATAGATTTACGTCGCAAAATGAACCATTTTTATCAGGACATTTTTGAACATATAGATGGCGTAACCGTACAAAAAGAAAAAGCAAATCATATTTTCTCCAATCATTGGTTAAGCGCCATTTTAGTAGATCCAGCAAAAACAGGTGGTATTACCAGAGAAAATTTAAGGCTGGCTCTAGAGGCTGATCATATTGAGTCCAGACCACTGTGGAAACCTATGCATTTACAGCCGTTGTGCAAAGATTTTCCTTATTATGGATCCAATGTTTGTGAGACTCTTTTTGAAAATGGTCTGTGTTTACCATCAGGATCAAATCTAACCGATCAGGATAGAAATAGAATTAAAAAATCGATCCTTAAAGTTTTTTAAAAGTAATAACTTTAAGTTTTTACGAACAACCGCAACCTAAAAGTAAGCGGCTGTTTTGTTTCTTGGCTTTTTGTAGAAGAAAGTTTACACCTGCCATTAGAGCATCTTTGACCGATTTACAAATAAGTTAGCTATTCATTTCCTTTTCTTCACAATTAATCAATTTAAACTTGAATTCAACGTTGTCTATTGTCCTTACCTTTAATGGTTTTGCCAGTGGTGATGAAGGAATATATTTGGATAACATTGAAGTAGTCGCAAACACTGGAGCGGTGAACCCAGCACCATCAATCACAAACATAACTGGCACACCTAGCATGCCTACATCTAGTGATGTAGTGACCATTTCCGCAGATATTACAGATACAGATGGTATTGCTAGTGCAGTATTGAATTGGGGTACGACTAGTGGCAACTTATCTAATAATGTTACTATGTCTTCGACAGGTAATACGTATACAGGAGATATTCCAGTACAATCTGATGGTACAGAAGTATTTTATAGAATTGTTGCTACGGATAGTAATTCTACGCCAGAAACCACCACTAGCGCAGAACAAACGTATACGGTTTTAGATCCTCAACCTCAAGGATTACAAATTGATGTAGTAGACACAAAATACCTTATCGATTTTGATAATACCGTTACAAATGTGAATAATGGTACATTTGATGGTTCTGGGTTTGCATTAGTGCCTAGTACTGGTCAATTAGATGCAGATGCATTTGCAATAAGTGGTCTTGAAGATGGTACTACAACATTTGGTGATGAACAATCAGGCAACGATTTTGGTAAAGGGGTTTCCGATGGTGGTGTTAGTGCAGGTGGTATTTATGCCTTTTAAGTTGCTGCTAACGACTACGCCTTAGGTTTTCAGCCTACATCAAGTGATTTTACGCCTGGTACCATCGAGTTGGTATTTACAAATAATACAGGGGTAACCATAACAGACCTTGCTATTGCTTATGATGCTTATTTTTATAAAAATGCATCCCGTTCTAATGATTTTACTATCTCATGGAGTAGATTCATCAAGTTTAATATCTATATCAGCATCTAGTGTGTCATCAAGACTTATTGATGATAGCAGTCTATTGTGGGAGAGAAATCTAGTTGCGTTGAATCTAACAGGCCTATCTATCCCTGCTAATGGGACTTATGTTATTGCATGGTCATCTAGTGATCAAGGAAGTGGATCCAGCGATGAAATTGCTCTTGATAACATTCAAATTTTAGCAAATCCGACGAATGCATCAGTAGAAGCTTCAGGTACTGTAGAGTCAATAACTCTTCTTGGAGACCTTGATTTAAATGGGCAAACAGATTTAATAGGTAATTTGAACTTGTTATCTGGTACGCTAACCACTAACGATAACCTTACTTTAAAAAGTAGCGATGGCAAAACTGCTGTAGTAGGGCCTGTAGTAAGTGGTGCTGTTTCTGGCGATGTAACAGTAGAACAATTTTTCCCTGCTCAAAGAGCTTTTAGATTCTTAGGTTCTACAGTTGAAACACCTTTTACATCAGCAGGTACAATTTATGAAAACTGGCAACAAGGTGGTCTTAACCCAGGTGATCCTGGTTATATTCCTGGATATGGGACGCACATTACTGGTGGTTCCATACAGGACGGTTTTGATCAGTCTGGAACCAATGCACCTTCTTTTTTTATATTTGCTAATACAAATCGTTTTTTTTTACCAGCACAGCAGTGGACTGGGGCAACTAGTGCTATTGGTTTTCCAATGAACGATTCTTATCCTACACCTGGCAGTCCTGTTAGATTGTTCATTAGAGGTGATAGAAGTGTTTCCTTAACGGCTGCTGGTCCACAAGCGCCTACGGCAACGACGCTTACCACAACTGGAGAATTACATATCGGTGAATACGACGTAGATTTTAATGTAGGTTTATCCCAAGTTGAAGGCGATTTCAATTTTGTCGCAAATCCGTATCAGGCGCAAGTAAATTTTACCACCTTATATAATGATACAGAAACCAATGATATTTCAGGAGCTTACTACGCATGGGACCCTACCATTGGAGATCGAGGTGCTTATGTAACCTATACAATATCTACAGGTACTAATAATGTTGAAGGTTCAGAAGTAAACGAATTCATACAACCTGGTCAGGCGTTCTTTACAGCAACCGCAGAGGATGATGATGATACATCAACATTATCACCAGTGATTAAGTTCAAAGAGTCTTTCAAGTCAACGAGCTCTAATACTACAGCTGTGTTCCGTAATAGCAACGAATTCATTAGCATGTCTGTTTTTAGAGATGACGAGTTGTCCACTGGAAAGGCAAGAGATGGTATCATCATATCATTTGATGCTAATGGAAGTAATCAGATCAATGCTCAGGATATCATTAAATTTGTTAATCCAGACGAAAATTTATCGGTGGAAACGTTAGGTACTTCTTTAAGTGTAACCCAAAGGGAAGTTCCTGTTCCTGCAGAGCAGATCGATTTGAAATTAAATGGATTAACAGGTGTTGATTATACTTTTCATATCAATAATGCATTGAATTCTATGCAAACCATTTTGGTAGATCACTATCTAGGAGCTGAAACTATTTTATCAGCTGGAGTAAATAATCTTAGTGTTTCTTTTGATACCAATATACCAGCTAGTTTAGATGAAAATAGATTTTCTTTAAAGTTTGAGAACAATGTGTTGACTTTGGATGATTCCGCTTTCGCGAAAGCGGTACAAGTTTATCCTAATCCATTCAATGGTTCTGAATTAACGATAGATGGTCTAATTATAGGCGAGGTAGTACAGATAAATGTGTATAACATGCTGGGACAGGAAGTAGTGGCATTTGAAAACGTAGTGTCTACAGGTAAGGAAACCTTAATCAATTTAAATAACTTGAAAAATGGAGTGTATCTCGTTCAAGTGACACAAGGAAGCTTATCGGCTACCAATAAGATAGTTAGGCAATAACAGGTGAAACTCATGTCAACAAGCTAATGACAGGATTTTGATTTATTTTTAAAAAGTTTGGATTTACTAAAAAAAATAAAGCTTTACTTTTGAATTTTTGATAAAAAAACGACCGTGTGGATACACGGTCTTTTTTTTTGTTTTACATTTGTTAAAGAAAATGAAAGTAAATTACTTTAAAAATAGAATCGCTCAAATATTTTGGAATGGAGATAATTCTCTTCAATTCAGTAGTTTGAGATACCTGCCTCGATGGGTGGTGATTGCTATTGATTTACTTTTAGTCGTCATATCATTCTATATTTCATTTCTACTGTTAGAAAATATCAACGCTAGTTTATATTCGGTGCTATCGATTTATCAACAAGCTTTATTTTTTATTCTTGTTTATCTTGCATTCTTCTTTGTTTTCAGCACGTACTCAGGACTCATTAGGCACAGTACTTTTGTTGATATTTTTAAAATTGCATTAGCCTGTTTATCAGCATCTGTTTTAATTATTATTGTTAACTACAGTTACGATTTTTTATATGATGAGAAGGTGTTTTTAATGCCTTTTCTCATAATCAACACTTCAATTACTTTTGCAAGCTTACTTTCTTTTAGGGTGGTAGTGAAACGATTTTATTCATTTGCTTCTCAAAAT
Source organism: Nonlabens sp. (assembly GCF_965657255.1). Classification (NCBI taxonomy): domain Bacteria; kingdom Pseudomonadati; phylum Bacteroidota; class Flavobacteriia; order Flavobacteriales; family Flavobacteriaceae; genus Nonlabens; species Nonlabens sp. The sequence goes on along the minus strand of NZ_CBFHNM010000006.1, from coordinate 179,333 downwards.
AAGCAAAAAAGTTATAAGGTACTGATAGTAGGTGTTGACGATGAAAGTATCGCGTTGGCAAAGGCTTTAAAAAATTCAAAAAGTCAAAATTTTAATTTAGCCGGTTTTATTTCTTTTAGAAAAGAGCATCAAAGAATAAAAATTTTAGGAAAACCTATCATTAGATATGGGAATAAATTTTATGAAAAGATAGCACCTATGAAGGTGAGTGGTCTGATCATAGCTGGTTCTCAATTATCGACTACACAAAAAAATGAGTTGGTGGATAAGGCTCTTGCTAACCATTTAAAGATTTTTAATGTTCCAGAAATTACACAATGGTCAGATCAAGAAGATGTGAGTTCAAAAATAAAACAAATTCAGATTGAGGATCTTTTAGAGCGGGATGCTATTCAACTAGATGACTCTCAAATCTCTAGTTATTTAGAAGATCGGATCGTTTTAATTACAGGTGCCGCAGGCTCTATAGGTAGTGAAATGGTGAGACAGGTTTCTACTTATCACCCTAAATGCGTTCTTATTTTAGACCAGGCTGAATCACCTTTGTATGACTTAGAGCTGGAATTGAAGGATCAATTCCCTAATGTCGCGTACCAAGTAGTTTTAGCAGACGTAAGAAGAAAAGATCGATTGGAACAAATTTTTAAGGCAAATAAAATTTCAGTAGTCTTTCATGCCGCTGCTTATAAGCACGTGCCTATGATCGAGAAGAACCCTAAGGAAGCGGTTTGTGTAAATATTTTAGGAACTGTTCTTCTAGCAGATTTATCTGTAAAATATGGAATCGATAGATTTGTTATGGTAAGCACAGATAAAGCGGTGAATCCAACAAACGTTATGGGCGCGAGTAAAAGAGCTGCTGAAATGTATGTTCAATCTTTACAACAACATGCCAAGACAACTACTAAGTTTATTACCACCAGATTTGGTAATGTACTAGGTTCGAATGGGTCTGTTATACCCTATTTTAAAAAACAAATAGAAACAGGTGGACCAGTTACGGTGACTCACCAAGATATCATCCGTTATTTTATGACCATCCCAGAGGCTTGTCAACTGGTCTTACAAGCGGGAACGATGGGTAATGGAGGAGAAATATTTGTATTTGATATGGGTAAGCCAGTAAGAATTATGGATCTGGCAGAGCGAATGATCAAACTTTCAGGTTTTCAACCTTATGAAGATATTGATATCAAGATAATAGGTTTACGACCAGGTGAAAAACTCTTTGAAGAATTGTTAAGTAATACATCTACCACGCTGCCTACTCATCATCAAAAAATTATGATTACTATCGACAGTTATTTGGATTATGAAATCGTAATGAACCATATTCATGAAATTACAAACGCAGCAATAAATGAGGATGATGTAGCAGTAGTGAGTAAGATAAAGCTTCTGGTTCCTGAATTTATTAGTAAAAATAGTGTTTTTGAGCTATTGGATAAGGAAGTTAAAGTTTAGAAAGATGTATCTTTGCTCGCCAAAAGATCTTTTAAGAATAAAATAAAACTTATATCTTTTTATGAAATTAATTTATCGTCTTAGAAAGGTATCTATACTCTTATTATTGCTTCTTCTTTCATCTTGTGTTTCCAGAAAAGAACTCGTTTATTTTCAAGATTTGGAACAGGTTTCTAAAGTCGTAGAGTATAAAAACCAAGATATACTAAAAGTCAATGATTTACTTGAGATAATTGTTGTTAGTGAGAATATGAATGCTGCAAAGCCATTTAATTATTTTGCTATCGAAACCAATAGTAATGGAGATGATCAAAATACCTTTTCAAGGCCACAATATGTAGTAGATAGTAATGGTGAAATAAACTTCCCGCAACTAGGCAAAATTAAAGTGGCAGGATTAAGTCAAAGGGAACTAGAGAATTTTCTTGAAAAACAATTATTACGGTATTTAAAAGACGTCTCGGTAAATATTAAATTACTCAATTTTAAATTTACGGTATTGGGTGAGGTCAGTGCACCTGGAACTTTCAATGTTCCTGAAGGTAAGATAACTATTTTACAAGCGCTAGGTTTAGCAGGAGATCTTAATATTAAAGCTAAAAGAGATAATATACTAATAATAAGAAATGCTGAGGGTAGCCAGGATACCTTCAGAATAGACCTTACTAAGAGCGATGTTTTTGCATCAGATTTCTATTATTTACAGCAAAACGATGTTATTGTAGTTGAACCTAACAGTGCTCAAGTACGAGCTGCCGGAGACAATACCTTTTACACACAGCTAGCACTATCAATTACATCATTAGCTTTAACACTTTTTATTGTTATTGATAGAAGATAATTATGAAGGACTTACCCAATAAGGAATATCAAGGTACTGATAATTTAGACCAAATTTTAAAACCGTACTTAAGTAGATGGTCCTGGATGCTGTTATTCTTAGTCTTATTTCTTGCCGCTGCTCATATTTATTTGAGGTATGCCGACGATGTTTATGAAGCATCAACAACTATACTTATCAAAGACACTCGTTCTGGCGGTGGGATTTCTGAGTTAGGAGCATTTTCTGAAATAGGTGTTCTAGGTTCTAATTCTAATAGTATTGAAAACGAAATTCAAATCTTAAAGTCCAGAAGATTGATGTCGTCTGTATGTAAAGAATTAAATCTGGGTACTAATATTTATAGAAAAGGTAATTTTAAAAATTTAGATTTATACCAGTCGCATCCTTTTATAGTTCACACTTTTGACAACAATAATGTGGATAGTCTTATTTCCACCACCAAGTTTGAAGTGGTTATTCAGTCTGATAGTACCTATAGTTTTAGAAATAATCAACAGGAGGATTATAAAGAATTTACATTCGGTGATATACATAAAACGTTGAATAACAGTTTTATATTGGTGCCTGATTTTAGTGTTCTTGAAAAAGTGATAGGTTTAGAATTGATGGTGCAGATAAAAGACCCAATAATGGCAAGTTTATCATTCTCTGGTAAATTGCAAATTACTGAAGCGGCAAGAAGTGGAAGTGTTCTCAATTTAAAAATATCTGATCAAGTGCCTGCTAGAGCAAAAGATATTTTAAATGAATTGGTTAAGCAGTTCAATATAGATGCGATTAATGATAAAAATATTGTTGCTTTAAACACGGCACGTTTCATTGATGAACGATTAGATGCTATTTCAATAGGTCTTGATTCTACAGAACTCAAAAAACAAGACTTCAAAGAATCACTAGGTTTAACCGATATTAGTGCTGAGGTGATGATGAACTTACAAGGTTCACAAGAGTATAAAAAACAAGTTTCTCAAATTGATACTGAAATACAAATTATCAATTATTTTATCAATTATATTAAAGAATCAAATAGTAAAACTACTTTACCAGTAAATGTAGGTATTGCGGATAGCAATCTAAATGGCTTGATCAACGAATACAACATTGCTTTAATTGAATATAATGAGTTGCTAGAGTTTTCTACTACCGAAAATCCTACGGCTATTAATTTGAAAGAAAAAATAGATCTTTTAAAATCAAACATTATAAGTTCGATTTCGAATTATCAAAAATCACTCTCTGTTAAACGTCAAAAAATCCTTGAGGAAAGTAATAGGATCAGCGGTAGAATTGCACAAATACCATCAACGGAACGTATAAGTAGAGACATTGAAAGAGAAAGAGAAATTATTGAGTCTATTTATCTCTTCCTTCTTCAGAAAAAAGAGGAAACAGCCATATCATTAGCGGTTACATCTCCTAAAGCAAAAATTGTTGATGCAGCATTTGATCTTGGTAAAGTAGCACCACAACCTTTAGTCATTTATGCAGGTAGTGCGATAGCAGGATTTATATTGCCAATAGTCTTTATTTATATAATGGTATTATTTAATAACAAAATTGAATCCAGAAAAGATATTCAAAGGTATTTACCTGATATGAATATTCTGGGAGAGGTACCTAAATTAGATAGTGATACATTGGACTATATAGTACCTAATGACCGTTCTGTCCTTGCAGAATCATTCAGAATCATACGAACTAATCTACAGTACAAGTTAAATGCTATAGATCATGATAAAACTAAAGTGGTTCTAGTAACATCCACTGTTAAGGGAGAAGGAAAGACCTTAGTTGCTTACAATATTGCAAATACTTTTGCATTTTCTGGTAAAAAGGTATTATTAATTGGAGGTGATATTAGAAATCCGCAATTGCATAGGTATTCTTCTGATAAAGTTTCAAAAAGAACTAAAGGTGTTACAGAATACCTTGTAACTAATGAGTTATTATTGGAAGATTTAGTAATTCGATCTTCTTTAAATAGCAATCTTGATGTCATATTATCTGGCGCAATACCTCCTAATCCAGCTGAGCTTTGGATGCAGGACAGAACTAAAAAGCTATTTGAAGAAGCGAGAAATAATTATGATTTAGTAATCATTGATAGTGCACCAACTATTTTAGTAACAGATACGCTATTAATCAATAAATATGCAGACGTTACCGCATACGTTACTAGAGCCAGTTATACAGATGTTTCATTATTGGAGTTTGTTTCTGATACCATTGATCAAGGTAAGTTGAGCAATGTAGCTGCTGTTATAAATAATGTGAAGCTAGCTAACTTTGGGTATGGAAATAAATATGGTTATGCTTATGGTGCAGAAAAGAAATCTTTACTGAAAAGATTAAAATCTGTCTTCAGTACCTAAGCAACCGACTTTGTATTTTAAAAATCAAAAACAAGCTTGTGGTTATCTACAAGCTTGTTTACAAATGGAATTTGTTTCTTTTTAATAGTTATTTCCTTGATTTTTTCAATATGCTCCACTTTATGGGCATCGGTCCCAATAAATTCATACAGGCCTTTTTCTAAAAGTTCTTTTGCTTTTTTAAATGCTTCATCACCATAATGTTGAGTTAAAGATAATATATTAAGCTGTAGGTCAAAACCTCTTTCCTTTAGGTTTTTAAAAACCTCTAAAGATTTAAAATAGCGATAACGTTCAGGATGCGCAAGAATAGGGATTAAATCTTTTTGATTCATCTTGAAAACCAGTTCTTCTAGCTGATCAGGTCTTTGAAAGTAAGATAATTCAGTAAGAATATAATTTTTATGAACACATAAGAAGTTTCTATCCTCTAGAATTTGATCAAATTGAGAATCCATCATGTATTCTGATGCAGCTTTCATAATAAAGTCTCTGGTATCTGTTGCCGCTAATTCCTTTTTAGTAAATAAATGGACTTTTTCTATTTTCTCTACATCATTATGATAATAGTCTTCCATGGTATGCGGTGTTGCGATACAATTCTTGATACCTATGGATTTCATAGCTCTTACCATTTCAATAGTCGTATCCAAATTAGGAGCACCGTCATCAATGCCAGGAAGTATATGATTATGCATATCTGTAATTCCCTCTATCAAATCGATAAGGTAGACAGATTTATGAAAGAAAAACATGAATCATAAATTTAATAGTTGTTGTATTTCAGGACTTTTATATTGTTGTGGAAAAAGCTCTTCTATGATAATGACATAATCAGGATTGTTTTTGAAAGCATTTTGTAAATGAAATTTTCCTTTCACATTTTCACCATTTTTGAAGTAAAGACCTGCTATCCTATACACAAGTTCTACTTCATCAGTATAAAACTCTAAGCCGCTTTCCACATTTGAAATAGCAGCATCAATTTCACCCAAATGGATCAATATATCACATCTATTGATCCATGTGGATAATTCATAATTACCCAATTCAATAGCCTTTCTATATCCATATTCTGCTTCTTCTATAAAATTGAGCCTACGATTTATGGAAGCATATTTTGTCCAGTAAAGCGCGTTATCTGTATCGATTTCTGTCGCTTTTTCTATATAATTAAGCGCTTTTTGATAGTCCAGTTTCTTAGTATAGAACCTTACAATAGATAACCATCCTTTATCAAGTAGAGGATCTTCTTTTACACACTGTTTGTAATAACCAATAGCCTTTTCGTCATTGCCTAATTTTTCATAGCATTTACCAAGTCTTAGATAAGCAAAAGAGGTAGGGTCATCAAGTTTTAAGGTAATATGATAATTTTCGATAGCTTCATTATATCGTCCTAATTTTTCTAGAACTTTACCTTTCTCAAGATAAGCACCTACAAAATGATCGTCAGATATAATAGCAAATTCAAAGGCAGCAAGTGACTTTTCATACATTTTGATATCAAAGTACTGTTTGCCTACTTGATGCCACGCCACCTCACTATAGGGGTTTTTATCCAAAAATAAGTTTAAGAAGTCTATCGCTTGTTCGTGTTCTTCCAGAAAATCAAAGCAATAAATAATATTATACAAAGCAGAGTAGTCTGTGTCATCTAACTCTAGGCATTTCATAAAATTGACCTTTGCATTAGAATAATCTTCTATAAACAAAAATTCCATCCCAATTAGATTATAGACGTCTGCTTGATCTATGGTTAGATCTAAAGCTGTTTTCAATAATTCAATAGCTTTGTCGTGTCTTTCTGTTTTTGAAAAGATATTAGCCTTTTGAATATAAATTTCAGAGTTCTGTGGTTCAATTTCAAAAAGATCATTTAATACATGCTCAGCTTGTGCAAACTGATTGTCAAAAATGTACATTTCAGCTTTAAAGAGTTTCAAATTTACAGCACTTGGGTGCTGGGATATGCCTAATGCGATCGCTTTGCGAGCTAGAACCATCTTTCCTTGTTCTAGGTAATGCTCGATTATTTGTTCAAATTCGCTACTGTCAAAAAAGCCAATTTCGTTGGATTTCAACATAAGTTCAAATTTTTTGATACTCAAATCTCCGTCATCATTTAAATCAAATTGCATACACAGAATATTAAGAATTCTAGTTTTACTAAGTTCAAATTTTTTGACATGATCTTGATATAAACCAGTAATCTCTTGTCAACAACTTATAAACAGAGTCTTTTATATTAGTTGGGGTAAAATAATTCTGTTACTTCCAGTAGCGTCTGACAGGCAAATTCAATTTCAGAATCGGAGACGGTATAAGGTGGCGTTATCCTTATGGCGCGTTTTTCAAATAGTAATAAAAAGAAAATTACACCTCTGTTTCTACATTCATTAACTATTTGACTAGTAAATTGATCATCTGGAAGTAAAGCTATAAGCATAAGACCTTTACCTCTTATTTCAGTAATGTTTTTATGTTGTAAGCTTTCGCGAAAGCGTAACTCTTTGCCTAACATCTCTTCCATAAACTTACCTTGTTCTATAGCTTCCAGCGTGGCAACTGCTGCAGCTGCAATCACAGGATGACCGCCGAAGGTAGTTATATGCCCCAACATGGGTGCTTCTTTGAAATAAGACATATGTTTGTTACTGGTAGTCAAAGCGCCTATAGGAAGTCCACCAGCAAGGCCTTTTCCAGTTACTACCATATCTGGCACAATATTATGTTGCGTAAAGTAAAACATGCTTCCGGTACGTCCTATACCTGGCTGTATCTCATCAATAATAAGTAAAGTATCTGTTTCTTTGCAGCGTTTACTTAATTCTTGCATCCATATCTTACTAGGTATTTTAAAACCAGCGCCGCCTTGAATACTTTCTATAATGACCGCAGCTGTTTGCTTTGTAATCAATTTAAGATCTTGCAAACAGTTAAAGTTAATGTGACTGATATCTGGAAGTAATGGTCTGAATGGGGCTTTGCGCTCTTCATAATCCATGAGACTTAAGGATCCCATAGTATTGCCATGATATGCTTTTTTCATCGCAATAATTTGAGAATTACCAGTAATTTTGCGAGCTAATTTTATAGATGCTTCAATAGCTTCTGTCCCACTATTTACTAAATAAGTAGTTTCCAAAGGATCGGGAAGGAGAGAAGCCAGTTTTTTACATAACTCTACCGCTGGTTCTTGAGCGTATTCTCCATAAACCATGACGTGCATATAGCTATCCACTTGTTTTTTAATGGCATTGGTTACCGCTGGGTGACAGTGACCTAATGGTAGTGCGCTTACACCAGCTACCATATCGAGATATTTACGACCGTTTTTGTCATAAATGTAATTTCCTTTTGCATGACTTATCTCCATACCAGGCGCAAAAGGAGTAGTTTGGGCTTGGTAATGGTAAAAATCATTTTTCATCAGCGTCTTTTTCTTTTCTAATTGCCTTGGGTGTGTCCGTGGTTCTTGTTTTCAGATCTTTTTCTTTCAACCTAGAATTCTCATTAATCTCAAACTTTTGATTTTTATCAAAGAAGTCCTCTTCTAATTTAGGTAAAGGTATTCCTTGAATAGGTGTCAAGATAGGGAGTGGTTTACCTTTAAACAAATCTTCTTTAGTCAAGATCATGTCCTCACCACGCCATATAAAACCACGTAATTCTCTTGCATTTTCTGGTAACTCTTCAGGTTTATAAGTGATATCATTAGATTCATTATAGAAAGTAGTGGTGGACACTTCACTGTCTTTAAATACTACTTCCCATCTACCACTAGTACCTTTATTAATACCTATAAGTTCACCATCATCAGTTCTGGAATAAACAAGATTCTCTACATTTTTATACATGTTGATCACCTCTAACTGGCTGGAGTCATTAAATTTACCAATCAGTTCTTTACCTTTAATTTGATTAAAACCACCGCTGGTATCTTGGTCTACTATAAAAGCGTTATAAAATACACGTAAACTGTCTAGTCTTTCTGTTTTGGTATCGCTTTGAATGTGTATGGTGTCTCCGGTCATTTGGCTTTTGCCGCTCCATAAAACAGGTTTTCTGAGCATTTTTGTGAGTCCAGTACTTTGTCTTGTAATTATCGAATCGCAACGACCACTTAAATCACTTTTGAAAAGTCGTACATCATAGAAACCTCTAACAATTCTATCATCTTCTGGGCCAGTGACCATTAATTTATCTGCATGGATGTAAACGCTGTCCTGATCTTGAATGGATATTGCAACGGCTCTTTTAGTTATGAAAACAGAGTCTTTTGCCCGATAGACTTCAGCATAATGACCTTTTATTATAGATTTATTTATGGTATCTGTAACCACTATATTATTGGTTGCACTAGCAAATGCATTACCTCTATTAAAATATAAGCTGTCACCAGTTACCCTACGGTTGTTATAATCGATTTTAGAATTTTTGATAAAATAACCTTCATCTGCTCTGGTATCATAAAAACCTCGCTCGCAATACACCGTGCTTGTGGTACCTTTTATGGTAGATGGTCCATACATATACGCATGTCCATTTTCTGTGTAGAAATTAAGGTGATCGCTATCGATAGTATATTCTGGATTTGTCACTTTTACGTTGTCAAGAAATTGATACCGTTTTTCTGCCATGAAATAACGGCCTATTCTACTTTTAAGAGTACTCGCGGTATCTTGAACGGTTCCACCACTTCTATAATAAGCTTGTTGTTTTACACGATCAAAAAATAAGGTGTCGGTTTTTAAAGTAGTACCAGGATTTTTCATATCTACATTACCACTGGCAAAAGCAAATTGGGATTTCCCATTATATTCAGCATATTTAGAGCTCATTCTAATAGTATCTCCTTGATTCATTCGTACATTATCATAAATACGTATGAAGTTATCCTTAGGATAAAATACAGCTCTATCACACCACATCTTAATTCCTTTATGTTGCACGTAAACTTGATTATTTCTACTTCCAGAATAAATCACGGCACCAGGAAATAATTGTTCATCAATTTGACTCAGTCCACCACTAGAAGAAACTTGAATCAATGAATCTGTTGCTACATTTTGAGAAAAAGCAGTTAAGGAGAAGAAACTAAAAATAAAAACAAATAAGTATTTCAAATAGAATGGTTTTGATGGTAAATAACTAAAATAATGCCACGTTACTTTTGATTGCTTTTTAAAAATTGTCTGTTTTAATTAAAACGTTGCTCATTACAAAGCCTTACTTCTTAACATCAATCAAAGAAATCACTTTAAATAGAAAGCAATTATTTTGAACTAATGAACCAGCTTTCTGGTTTTGTATTTATGTCTAGATTCATAACAGATGTTTTGGCAATATTTTCAGTTCCTAAAGAACTTTCAGCCAGTTCCTTAATTTCATAACGTATTAAGTTCCATCCTTTTTTAACATCTAGACGATAAGAGTCTGTTCGGGAATAAATCTCTTCCGTACCATCTTCAAATAAGTAATCATGTATTGTTTCCCCATTTATGGTAAAAGGATCTTTAGCATAAATATAATAATAATTGAATCCTGTTTCTGGAATGGCATCCTTAGTACCAACGACATATTTAACAAAGTTTTCGCTAGAAGCTGGATATATAAAGGCGCTTTCATTATCTGAAGAAACTTCAAACCTATAATATTTACCTGCAAAGGCTAATCGAGCGTCTTTACCAGTAAACGATAAAGCATCTGCATTAGGGAAACTTTCTAAGGCTGTAGTATACTTAAGATTATAGTCAGCTACAGGAGAAGAATTGTAAGCTTCAAAAGCTTTTTCAGTGACTTGGTCAAAATTCCCTGGTAATTCTATTCTAAAGCTTCCGTCTTGTTGTAAAGTTCCTTTGATGGAAGGATCAACAAAGTATCCCATAATATTAATGTCGCCATTCATACCATTAGAATTCTCTAAAGAACTTTCAATGATAAAGGAAGACTCTTCAATTATTTTCTCTTCTGTTTTAGCACTTTTCTCTTCGCCAGAAGGCTTGCAACTTACTAAAGTGATAATAACAAAAAGTAATATGGATTTATACATTATCTTGTTTTATTTGACTTAAACATAGCGTCTAAGATCAGATGGATTCCTTGAAATATAAAAACTACAGCGAGAATGGCAAAAACAATTCCTGGCATTAAGAAAATGATAGGGTGCTCTGATCCTGCGCCTATATAAATAAGAATAGGACCTGCAAAAATAAATAAAACGCTCAATGCAAGTCTTTTGATACCTTTTACTAGAACTTCTCTATCTGTAGATGGTTGTGCCATAATTAACAAATTCCTTGTTGAGCGATCGCGTTTCTCACACTACCATGATCTAATAAAAGCTGGCGTGCCATTTCATAATTAATTCCAGTAGCTTCCATGATCATGCGCGTACCACGATCTACAAGCTTGTCATTACTTAACTGCATATCCACCATTTTATTACCTTTAATATGGCCTAATTGTATCATGACACTGGTGCTGATCATGTTCAGTATCATTTTTTGAGCGGTGCCAGCCTTCATTCTACTGCTACCAGTCACAAATTCTGGACCTACAACAACAGCTATTGGAAATACAGCTACTTCGTCCAGTGGACTTCCGGCATTGCAAGTAATGCAACCTGTTGTTATATCAAGCTTATTACAAGCTTTTAATCCACCTATTACGTACGGTGTCGTGCCACTAGCTGCGATACCTATCACTACATCTTTATTAGTGATATTATATTTCTTAAGATCTATGATCGCTTGTTCAGCATTATCTTCAGCGTTTTCTACCGCATTTCTTATCGCAAGATCACCACCAGCAATAAGTCCAATAATCTTATCAGGCGCCACACCAAAGGTCGGTGGACATTCACTAGCATCCAGAATTCCTAATCTGCCACTGGTTCCTGCGCCTATATAAAAAAGTCTTCCACCATGTTTCATTTTGGCAACAATAACCTCTACAAGTGCTTCAATTTTTGGTAGTTCTTTTTCTACTACTATTGCCACAGTTTGATCTTCCTTATTGATATTTTGAAGCAGCTCTTTGGTGCTCATCTTTTCCAGATGCTGGTAACGAGAATCTTGTTCTGTAACTTTCTTAAATGCCATGATGGTAATTCCGCTTTCGCGAAAGCGTATTTAAAATCTTAATAAGAGATAATTTCTTTGATCTCAAGGCCATAACCTATCATACCAATGCGTTTACTTTGCTCTGAATTAGACATCAATTTAAGTCGTGTGATATTAAGATCGTGCAAAATTTGAGCTCCGATGCCGTAATCTTTATTATCTAAATGACGTCTAGGTGCTTTAACCTCACCATTTTCTTGAAGATCCTTAAGTTCTTCTAGTCTGCCCAACATATTTTCAGGTTCAAATTGCTGATTGATAAAAACAATCGCGCCTTTTCCTTCCTTATTGAGCGTGTCAAACATCGCATCAATTTTACGATCTGCCTCGCTGGTTAGAGTAGAGAAGAGGTCGTTATTTACTTGCGTAGAATTCATACGTGTTAAAACGGTATCTTCTTGATTCCAGTCTCCTAAGGTAAGTGCAATGTGAATTTGATCGTTAGTCGTTTGTTGATAAGCACGTAGACGATACTCGCCAAAACGTGTTTTCAACATAAAATCTTCTTTCTTTACGATCAGGCTATCGTGTTTCATACGATAAGCAACGAGATCCTCTATAGAAACCAATTTTAGATGGTGTTGTTTTGCAACTTCTACCAGTTGTGGTAAACGTGCCATGGTACCATCTTCATTCATGATTTCTACAATCACGCCTGCTGGTTCATGACCGGCAAGTCGTGCAAAATCAATGGCAGCTTCTGTATGTCCCGTTCTTCTTAAAACACCACCATCTTTTGCCTTTAATGGAAAAATATGACCAGGCTTACTGAAATCATGAGGTTGGGTGTCTTTGTTTATCATGGCCTGGATAGTTTTTGCTCTATCACTAGCACTTATTCCTGTGGTAACGCCGTGACCTCTTAGGTCGATAGAAACTGTAAAGGCGGTTTCCATTGGGTCAGAATTATTATTTACCATCATGGCAAGTTCTAACTCTTTTGCTCTAGACTGTGTAAGTGGTGCACATATCAAACCGCGACCATGAGTAGCCATGAAATTAATCATCTCTGGTGTTGCAGACCTTGCACTAGCAAGAAAGTCACCTTCGTTTTCACGATTTTCATCATCTACTACGATGATTACTTTACCATTTTTAATGTCTTCTATAGCATCTTCAATACGATCGAGTTGAATGGTCGTTGAAGTTTTTTCTTGCATAATCATAAACCAAAATCCTTTGACTACAAAGATAAGGATTAAGCTATTGTGCTAGGAGATTTTGGGCGTTTTTTAAACTTTGAAAAAAGCTTTGCAAAGCTAAATTCGTTACTGAATATTCCTTGATCTGTAGTCGCTCTATAGGTGAGATAGATGCCTATAGGGAAAATAATGAATGTGCTTAACCATGCACCTAACCATGCTGGGAAAGCACCTTCTGTAGCTGCTTTCTCTGCAAAAATCCCGATAAAGTGGTAGGTAAGGAAGAAAATTGTGGCAACAACTAGTGGTAATCCCATACCACCTTTTTTAATAATAGCGCCTAATGGTGCTCCTATGAAAAATAGAATAATACAAGCAATACCCAAAACGTATTTTTTATGAATTTCTATTTCATGTTTAGCGAGCCTAGATTCTTCTCCTTTTAATTGAGATTCTCTATTCTTAACGGAAGACTTTTGACTGCGTATTTTAGACATTGCTGCATCAATGGCTCTTCTTTGATTAAAAATTTCTAAACTAGCCAGTAAATCTTCTGGATTTTCCTTTACGGTATCCAGTTTTACTCTGCGATTTATGATGTTAGGCGACCAGGTATTATGTTGATTGGTCCTATAAATTTTATAATTATTTGTAAGCGCTAATGAAAAGGTGTCGATACGATTATAGAGTTCATTTATTTTAAGCATTCGATGATTATCAGTAACTGTTTCATCGTTAATGTCTACTTTATTTAATTTAGATACATCAATGTTTAGGGTATAACTATCAAAACTACTTCTTACAAAAGGTGATGTTTTATTTTTGCTTAATTGCCTGAAATACAGATCTTCATAGTAATTTCCGTCTTCAAGAACTAGTTGGATTACATTAGACTTTAAAGAGCTTTTTAACTCGCCTCTTTTACTTTTAATAACGGTACGGTTACCGCTTTTCATAGAGTTTTTCTTATGAATAATAACGTCAGTGAGAAATTCACCGTTTTCACCGCTTTTATCGGCAACTTTAATATTGATGTCACCCAACTGATTAAAAGTTCCTTTACTGATCGCCATCGCAGGTTTAATTTTTGCAATATTCCCACGTAAATTTCTTTGCTTTAAATGTCCCCATGGAATAACAGAATTAGCAAAAAGAAAAGAGGTAATGCCTATTCCTAAGATGACGATGGTTAATGATCTCATGGCTCTTTGTAGAGAGATTCCATTAGATTTCATCGCAGCAAATTCATAGTTTTCTGCCATGTTACCAAAAACCAAAATAGCTGCTAATAATACACTTAAAGGTAAGGCAATAGGAACAGCAACAGGAGTAGAGTAATATAAAAATTTAACTATAGTAACTACATCCAGATCTTTACCTGCTAGCTCTTTGATATATAACCATATGGCTTGCAGGATAAGGATAAACATTAATACAATAAAGACGCTTAAAAACGTCTTTATGTATTGTTTTAATATGTAGCGATCTAGTATTTTCAAATTAATTCATTTCTTGTACCACCCAACTTTTATATTGTGCAGCGTCAAAGTTGAAAGAATTTTTAGGAAGTGGCTCGTTTGTTTGTAATGACTTTAAGGTAAACGTAGCCACCGTACCAGAGTTTTCTGTAATTATAGCTTTATAGATATGCTTTGTATTCACATCTATTCCTAATAAAACACTCTTATATTCAGAAGCTGATTTGATAGGTGTTAATTTGATGAATTGTATTTTTCTTCCACCTTCATTTTGAACAATATCCCATTTTCTTACATATCCTTTTTCATAAAAAGTAAGGATATTTGAAGGCGTTATCATTTGAGAGCCGTCATTACGTACTTTGGAAATAGTTACTTGTTCATCTTCAGCATTGATAGCATATTGCTTTTTACCATCAAAAATGTAGGTGGTTCCTAAGAAGTTGACATTGTATTTTTGACCTGCCATTCTTGCGTCCCCTTGAACATCCATATCTGTTCCAGTCTTAGGGTTTTTGAAGTTTCCTTTATAAGTGAAGGATACATTGTCGTAAGACTTGAATTTTTCTGCTACTTCTTTTAATAGTTGA
Organism: Nonlabens sp.; assembly: GCF_965657255.1. Lineage (NCBI taxonomy): Bacteria > Pseudomonadati > Bacteroidota > Flavobacteriia > Flavobacteriales > Flavobacteriaceae > Nonlabens > Nonlabens sp. The sequence continues at coordinate 164,316 of NZ_CBFHNM010000006.1, read as the reverse complement.
TCTGCTTTGGCATCTTGTGCTGTTGCCGCTTTCGCGAAAGCGAATATCATAAAAACAGATAGGATATAATTTTTCATTTTACTTTTTTAACTATTACTTTCTTGGTTTAAAAATACCTCTAGAGACGCTAAATCTGGAATTAAAACCTGTCTTGCTTTACTACCTTCAAAACCACCGACTATTCCAGCAGCTTCTAATTGGTCGATAATACGTCCAGCACGATTGTAGCCTAGTTTTAACTTACGCTGCAATAAAGAAGCACTTCCTTGTTGTGCAACAACAATAATTTCTGCAGCTTCTTTAAATTTTGCATCTCTTTCGTCGATATTGTTATCAATACTTGTGCCACCTTCTTCACCTACATACTCAGGTAATATATGTGCGTCTGGATAGGCTTTTTGTGCCCCTATAAAATCTGTTATCTTTTCTACTTCTGGAGTATCTACAAAGGCACATTGTATTCTTATCAATTCATTTCCAGCAGTATAAAGCATATCACCACGTCCTATTAATTGATCAGCGCCACCGCTATCTAAAATTGTGCGAGAATCGACTTTTTGCATTACTCTAAAAGAAATACGAGCAGGAAAGTTAGCCTTGATCATACCAGTAATAACATTTACCGATGGTCGTTGTGTAGCAATAATTAAGTGAATCCCAATCGCACGAGCCAGTTGTGCCAGTCTAGCTATAGGTGTTTCTACCTCTTTACCAGCGGTCATGATCAAATCTGCAAATTCATCTACTACTAGAACAATGTATGGTAAAAATTTATGACCATTTGCAGGATTTAGTTTTCTCGCTTTAAATTTTGCGTTATACTCTTTTAAGTTACGACACATCGCATCTTTAAGAATGTCATAACGCTGGTCCATTTCTATACAAAGACTATTCAAAGTATTGATTACCTTTGAATTATCCGTAATAATAGCTTCGGCACTATCGGGTAATTTAGCCAGGTAGTGACGTTCTATTTTATTAAATAAAGTTAGTTCTACTTTTTTAGGATCTACCAGTACAAATTTTACTTCGGCAGGATGTTTGGAATAGAGTAGGGACGTTAGAATTGCATTCAATCCTACAGATTTACCTTGTCCTGTGGCACCTGCCATAAGCAAGTGAGGCATTTTTGCTAGATCTACAACAAAAGTTTCATTTGAGATATTCTTACCAAAAGCAATCGGCAATTCCATTTCGGCATTTTGAAATTTAGGAGATGCGATAACAGATCGCATAGAAACTATAGATGGATTTTGATTAGGTACTTCTATACCTATGGTTCCTTTTCCAGGAATAGGAGCAATGATACGTATTCCTAATGCAGCAAGTGATAACGCAATATCGTCCTCTAAGTTTTTAATTTTTGAAATACGTATACCAGCCTCAGGTACGATTTCATAAAGAGTTACCGTAGGTCCTATAGTCGCACTAATCTTTGCAATACCTATTTTATAGTTCTTAAGGGTTTCTACAATTTTATCCTTATTTGCTTGTAGTTCTTCTTCATTTATGGTGATCGTTTTACCACCGGTGTAATCTTTTAATAAATTGAGTGGTGGAAATTTAAAGTTGCTCAGCTCAAGTGTAGGATCAAATTCGCCAAAATCCTCTACTAGTTTTGATGCTTTACTATCGATCACTTCTTCTTCATCAATAATTTGTTCGATTTCCATTCCTATATCATTTGCATCCTTAGGCGCAACGGTCTTTTTAAGAACAGGTTCTGGAATCTCTTCTTCTGGCGGTGTGATTTCCATATCATTACCAGAAAGGTGGATCGCTGGTTGCCGCTCTTCATCAACAGCTGTTTCTGTTTTTTCTTGGATACTACTTCCTTCTATGGTTGCTTTTTCCCATTCACTTTCTTCGTCAGTAGTTTCAATGTTGTCAAAACCTTCTTTTACTTCATCTGCTTTTTTAGAGAAATAAGCACTTATAATTTCTGGAGTTAATTTCAATCTCAGTACTAAATATACAATCGCGATAAATGCCATGATTAGTACAGCGCCTATTAATCCTAAATAGTCTTGTAAAAAGTCGTTCAATTCATAACCTACTTTGCCGCCTAAAAGAGCATTACTTTTATGAAAGAAACCTAGAAAGACAGAAAACCACAGCATTAATAATAATCCCCAGAACCATAGATTAGAAATCCGCTTTCGCGAAAGCGAAAACACACTGTCACTGCTTGCAAATAAGAAAATCCCAGAAATAATGGTCAATATGGCTATGGAAAAAGCTGGAATACCAAAACCTTGATAAACAAACACATGACCTAACCAAGCACCTAGCTGGCTGATCCAGTTTTTAGTTTCAGTACTACGACTGCCTATTTCATGTAGAATACTTTGATCTTCTTCTCCTGTAAATAAATAGGAAGTAAAAGAAAATAACAACAGTAAGCCTAAGACAATCAAAGCACTACCTAATATGACTTGTTGTAGTCTATTGAGTTTGAAACTAGGTATTTGTAAAGGTTTTTTTGCCTTTGCAGTAGATTTCTTTGTTGCAGTTTTTTTACGCGCCATGAGTTATAGTGAACGAGCAAAAATAAGAATATTGCGTGGTATAAAAAGAAGTAGTTGCTAGTTATTAGTTAACAGAGTAATTATCTAACTAATTTTCTATTCAAAAAGCGTAACCACATAAGGCGTATAAATAATAAACCCAACGACAGTAGAAGCTATAGCGGTAATAACGACAGCACCAGCCGCAATATCTTTTATATGTCCTATCTTTTCATGAAAATCAGGATGGATAAAGTCTGCAATGGCCTCTGCGGTGGTATTTATTCCTTCTAGACCCATAACCAGACCTATGCAAAGAGTTTGTGCCATCCATTCTGTAGCAGTGATATTAAAATAAAAGCCAGCAATAGTCATTATTACAGCTATTGCGGCTTGTACTTGTATGCTAGGTTCGGTTTTAAGGAGAATGATGGCGCCTTTTGTGGCATAACCCATCGCCTTAATCCTACCTGTAATGAATTTAAGAAATCCCAATTATAAAAGCGATTTAAGGGCTTCTAGGTAATTAGGCTCGTCTGCAATTTCTGAAACTTGCTCGTTGTAAATTACTTTTCCTTCTTCATCAAGAACAACTACTGCTCGTGAGTGAAAACCAGCAAGTGGTCCAGAGGTCATAGTAAGGCCATAGTCTTTTCCAAAACTGCCATTAATGACATCACTTAAGTTTTCTACATTCTCGATATCTTCATCATTTGCAAATCTTTTTTGAGCAAAAGGAGTATCTCTAGAAATACAAAGTACTGCAGTATTTTTTAATTCTGTAGCGCGTTTGTTAAAGTTCTTTACAGATGTTGCACATACGTCTGTATCAATACTAGGAAAGATGTTCAAAATAACACGTTTACCTTTATAATCATTTAATAAAGCATTAGAAAGATCTGCTCTTTTAAGTTTAAAGTCTGGAGCTTTTGTTCCCACTTCTGGAAGTGTTCCACTAGTAGAAATTTCATTTCCTCCTATAGTTATAGTAGCCATTTGTTACAAGTTAAATTAAGTAGGACAAGTTACAATTATCATTGCTCTACAAATTTAATGTCTTGTTAATTATTTAGGAATCTCTACCCAAGATAAAATAGCATCAATGTCCTCATTAGATAATTGCGGAAAAGCATTCATATTAGATTGATTGTACTCATTATATATGGCAACTGCCTGGGCATCTCCAGATTTAATCAATTGCGCACTATTGATAATCCATTTATATAACCACTCTTGATCACGACGCTTTGTAACACCATACAATGCCGGTCCTACGGCCTTTTTATACCTCTTGTGACAGGAAGCGCAATTCGTTTTGAAAAGAGATTCACCTAGTTCTTGTTGTTCGGTAAGTACCACTGGTGGTTTTACCTCAATAGGTTCTTGAGGTGCTTGAAAAGAATATTTTTGCTGTTCTTGTGCAACGAAAAACGCGGCACCGAATATTACTAGGATCATGGTTAATATCAAACCAGCAATTAAAGCTAGACCTTTAGATAGATCGTTAAACATAGTGGCTTATTTTTTAATTATGATTAAGTTTTTCGCTTTCGCGAAAGCGGAATAAACTATACTACAAAGATAAGGTCGAGGATATAGTTCGTAAATTTTAAGAAGATTTATTCCACGATACTTTTAGAACATTTTATTGATCTCAAAGTCTATTTTGACGATAAGTAATTCCATTATGTAAGTCGTAAAATGCTAAGTAAAATTTCAATTGAAGAGCTATAATTTAAGCCCTTATTAAAAGTTACAAAGTATGAACTCTTGATCATTTTTATTTTAAATGAATTCATTTACGCATATCACGGTAAGACATCAAAAAGTACTGATGTCATTTGTGATTATTTATATTAAAATACTCTGTCTTGTCATCAATTTTATGAATAGTCTTTTTTATTTTTGTAGAAAATTTCTATCATGACTATTACGCAATTAAAATATGTACTTGCAGTCGCACAATACCAAAACTTTACCAGAGCTGCAGATAAGGTTTTTGTGACGCAGCCTACATTGAGTATGCAAATCCAAAAGCTAGAAGATGAATTAGACGTTCAAATATTTGATAGAAGTAAAAAACCTATCGAACTTACGGATACAGGAAGAAAAATCGTTAATCAGGCTCGTAATATTGTTAATGAAAGCGATCGCATACAGGATATTGTAGATCAAGAAAAAGGTTTTATAGGTGGTGAGTTTAAAATAGGAGTCATACCAACAGTAATGCCTACGTTGTTACCTATGTTTCTTGCCAATTTTGTCAATAAATACCCAAAAGTAAAATTGCGTATTGAAGAGTTGACCACAGAAAATATAATTGATGGCTTACAAGATGGAAGTATAGACGCAGCAATTGCAGCCACTCCTTTAAAACATGATTTAATCAAAGAACGTGTTCTATATTACGAGCCTTTTGTCGCTTATGATCCTAGATTATCTGGTCAACCTAATTCAAAAATTAAAGTAGATGATATTAATGTGGACGATCTACTACTTCTGGAAGATGGGCATTGTTTCAAAGACAGTATCTTAAACTTATGTCGTAGTACAAGAGATATAGAAAGAGAAAGATTCATGCTAGAAAGCGGTAGTTTTGAAACGCTTATAAAACTGGCAGACGAAGGTTTAGGAATGACTTTATTACCTTATTTAAATACCATGGATCTATCAGAACGCAAAAAAGAGAATCTTAGATTTTTTGAGGATCCGTCACCAGCACGTGAGGTAAGCCTTATTTATCATAAAAGTGAGTTGAAAATGCAAATTATAGATGCGTTACAAAATGTAATTGCTGGCGTTATTAAAGGAGCTATAGCCTTTCAGAATGTACAAATTATAAGTCCAGTAGCAGGAAAGTAATCGAGGCTTAAAACCATAAAAAAAGCTGGAAATCTAATTTTATTTAGATTTCCAGCTTTATTAGTTTATAACTTTCCTTATTCTTTTAATAAAGGAACGCAAGACCCTAATTCTGGATTTTGTAAAACGAGTTGTTTGATCCAAATTTCTAATTCTTTAATTTCATAGGGTAACAAACGTCCAACTGCTTTTTGTAGTTCTCTACAAAATAAGGTGGAGTCAAAACTGACTTTCTCGAGTATCATTTTAGTATACTCAAACATCGCTCTGGCCATAATATTAAAGTTTATAATTAAAGTAATTTTGTTTCTATAACTTGATATTTTTCATTTATGTCTTATAAATATAGTGCAATATATAGTTTACTACAACGAAGGAAATCTAAAATTATGTCAAAATTAACTCTTAATAACCTATGGAATCCTTGCACTAGCCGTTAATAAAGGGATTACTATGCATTGCATAATGTTTAAAACTTTTTTATGGAATCCATAAATGAGTTGAGATAAATGCTTGGCTTTTGTGGTGCATTTATACGGTAATCAGGTAAGCACTTAGGATAGAAAGAAGTGCAAACATAAAAGTAGAAAGTGCTACCTTTTTCAATTCAGGATCGAGTAGAGCAGGAGATGTTGTTTTTTTGACCTTCAATAAATGAATGAATAATGGGATAAAAGCTAGGAGAGGTAAAAAAGCGAAAAGTGAAATACCAAGTTCAGGAGTGAAGCCTTCGTCATAAATTGAATTTGGAACATTAATAGTTTTAGCTCCTACTTTTTCTGCAAATTCAGTTACATTTTTGTTATGATTAATTGAGTACTCTCTTTCAATTAATTCGTGATAAATATTGATAGATAAAATAATCGCACAAACAAACGCCACAACAACAAACCCATAATGCAACAACTTAGCTTTAGCAAGTCCCATTTTTACCACAATTGTATTTTTACCAGCTGTTGCATCACTCTCGATATCTCGCATATTATTAAGGTTGAGAACCGCGACACTTAATAAACCTATAGTAATGGATGGAAAAATCATTTCCCAGTTTAGAGTCTTAGTGATTAAATAATAAATCCCTATCACACTTACTGGACCAAAAAAGATAAAAACGAATACGTCGCCTAGACCTCGGTAACCATAAGCATTATCTCCTACCGTATATTTAATCGCTGCCCAAATAGCGGCAATACCTAAAACTAAAAAGAACAAAGAAACTAGTAACTTATCAATTCCTAGACTTACATAAATAAGTAGTATGGCACATATTAAAGTTAGAACAGCCGTAACGATCATACCACGTTTCATTTCTTGGGGACTAATAATACCACTTTGGATCGCTCGCATAGGACCTATTCTATCTTCATTATCTGTTCCTTTAACGCCATCGCCATAGTCGTTTGCAAAATTCGATAGGATTTGGAAACCTAGTGTGGTAATTAACGCGAGAATCGGAATAGTATAGTTAAAATCAAAACCTATAGATTGTAAATAGTCCACCACACCAGTTTCTTCAACAGGAGACTTCTTTAAATAATCGAGAGTAGATCTCCAATTATTAACTTTTGAATAAGCAAACGCACTACCCACCAAAATCCCACTAATACTCAACGGCAATGTTCTTAATCTCGCAGCACTGACCCATGCTTTTAGTTTTGTACTAGCCATTATTTAGACATGATATTAACGAGAGCTTCTTTTAAAAGATCGTGATGATTTGCTTGATGTGTTCCTACACCTTTTGATTTGACATCCATATCTCTTATGATCTTAATCGCGCGACTGCAATATTTCATAGGGTAGTTTTTTGCAGCAGTAATAATTTCCTGAACAAAAAACGGATTCACTCCAGCGGCACGAGCCACTGCTTGTGAATCATTCTTGTCCTTAATTGTATGTACTTTCAGCAACTGTGTAAAAAAACTATACAATTGCGCTGTCGTGAGCACTAGCGGATTATCCTTTGGATTATCATTAAAGTAATTGATGATTTTATGAACCTTTACCACATCACGCATTCCCATCGCTTTGCGCAGCTCAAAATTATTGTAGTCTTTTGAGATACCAATGTTATCCTCGATGACTTGAGGAGTTATAGGACGATCTGGAGTATGAACAATCGCCAGTTTAGAAAGCTCGTTATTGATCTTTCCTAAATCGGTTCCTAAATACTCGACTAACATTCTGGTCGCATTAGGATCGATTTGATATCCCATTTCTTTCAATCTACCAGTTACAAAAGCAGGAACTTTATTTTCATAAAGTGGCTTACTTTCCATGTAAACAGCGTGTTTTTTAAGCAATTTAGTAATCTTGCTACGTCCGTCAGGCGTTTTGTATTTGTAGGCAAAAACTAAAATCGTGGTCGTTTGTGGATTCTCTACATAGCTTTCTAGTTTGGCCAGTTGTTTTACCAGATGTTGCGCTTCTTTAACGATAATTACCTGATGTTCTGCCATCATAGGAAAACGTTTAGCATTTTCAAGAACCTCTTCCATGGTCGTTTCCTTACCATAGATTACCATTTGATTAAAGCCTTTCTCGCCTTCGTCCAGTACGTTATCTTCTATAAAGTCACTTACTTGATCAATAAAATAAGGTTCTGCACCGCACAAGAAATATACGGGCGCATATCGCTTTTGCTTTAAATCGGCTATAATCTTTGTTGCATCACTCATCGAGAGCTGTTGAGGTTTTTGTAATATTGCGCTATGAAGCCATTGCGACTACCAGCTGGAAATTTCAGAGTCAAAAGTACTGAAAAAGGACGTGCTATCTTTGACCCAATCAGGAAAAAGTTTGTACACTTGACACCAGAAGAATGGGTGCGGCAACATGTTGTTTTATTTCTGCTTTCGCGAAAGCGGATACCGCAAAATCTCATTAACATAGAAAAGCAATTGATCATCGCAGGAACTACAAAACGATATGACATTATCTCCTATAACACAGATGGTTCTATACATTTAGTAGTAGAATGTAAAGCGCCAGAAATTAAAATCGATCAATCTGTTTTTGATCAAATTGCTCGTTACAATCTAGCATTAAAAGCAGATTACTTAATGGTGACCAATGGAATAGATCATTATTTTTGCACCATGGATTATAAAAAGCAGACTTATAATTTTATTCCAGACTTACCAGAATACGTTTTATGAAAATAGGAATCGTCATATTAAACTGGAATGGGCTCGAGTTGCTTAAAACCTATTTACCTAGTGTTGTAGAGCACAGTAAGGATCATGTTGTTTATTTAGCAGATAATGCTTCTACAGATGATTCTATAAAATGGACACAAAAAGCTTTTCCAGTTGTTAAGATCATTGCGATGGATGAAAATCGCGGTTATGCTGGTGGCTATAATGTGGCTTTAAAGAAAGTTGAAGAAGAAGTAGTTTGTTTACTCAATAGCGATGTTGCAGTTACGCCTGGTTGGTGCGATGCGATTGCTACAAGATTTGAGAAAGATGCACATCTTGCCGCATGTCAACCTAAATTACTGGACGATAAAAAAAGAGACTATTTTGAATATGCTGGTGCTGCAGGTGGATTTTTAGATCGATATGCTTATCCTTATTGTCGTGGTCGTGTGTTTCATACTATCGAAAAAGATACAGGTCAATATAACCATGTGGTAGATTTACATTGGGCTAGTGGTGCTTGTTTATTCCTGAGAAAAGAGGCTTTTAACTTAGTAGGTCGATTTGACGAAGATTATTTTGCACACCAAGAAGAGATAGATCTATGTTGGAGATTGCGTCATGCCGGTTACCAGATAAGTTATGAACCACAGTCAGTTGTTTATCATTTAGGAGGCGGAACTTTAAATAACTTGAATCCGCAAAAGACATTTTTTAATTTTAGAAACAGTTTATATAATATTGTAAAAAATGATCGTTCTAGGTTTTGGTTTTGTATCCTTTTTGTGAGAATGATTCTAGATGGAATTGCAGGTATCAAATTTATAACCGAATTGAAATGGACTCATTTTACAGCAGTGTTAAGAGCCCATTTTAATTTTTATATAAATCTAAGGTCACTTTTCAATAAGAGAAAACTGCTTAAAGAATCTGAATCTTTAACCATGGTGAAAAATGCAGATTTAAGTATCGTATATCAATATTTTATAAAAGGAAATAAAACCTACGAATAGTAACGATCAATAACATAAATCATTGTTAATAGCTATTAAAAAATATTTAATAGTTTTAATTTTGTTACTGTTTTTAACAATTAAAGGAACAATTAAATAAAATATAAAATCCCCAAATAAAATGAAAAAAATATTTTTAATGTTGCTTGCCGGTGGACTTTTAGTATCCTGTGCTTCAAAAAAAGACCTTGAAGCCGCCATGGCCAAGCAAAAAGAGACGAAAGAACTTTTAGATACTGCAACGGTAAAATTAAACGCTTGTTTAGCTGATGAGAAAGCAGCCCAAGCAAGGTTAGAGGCTATGAGAGATCAAATAGCAACTCTTAAAAATTCTAATAATGCTTTATTAAACAATCAAGGAGAATTAGTAACCCTTTCAACAACAGGAAGCCGTAATTTAGAACGTTCTCTTGAAAGTCTAAGAGAGAAAGATTTACAAATTAAATCTTTGAACGATGCAATAACTAAAAAAGACAGTGTTACTCTAGCCTTAGTTACTAGTTTAAAAAGCTCTTTAGGTAATTTACAAGATGAAGACATAAGTGTGAACGTAGAAAAAGGAGTGGTCTTTATTTCTATATCTGATAAGTTATTGTTTTCAAGTGGTAGTGATAAAGTAAACAGTAGTGCAAAAGCTGTTTTAGGAAAGGTTGCTAAAGTAGTGAACGATAAGCCAGAAATAGACATTATGGTAGAAGGTCATACAGATGATCAATCTATTTCTAGTGCAAAGTTTGCAGACAACTGGGCTTTAAGTACGGCGCGTGCGACGGCTGTAACTAGAGTATTGCAAAATGATTTTGATGTAGCACCAGAGCGTATGACTGCGGCAGGAAGATCCTATTATATGCCAGTAGCAAGTAATGATACCGCTGAAGGTCGTTCTAAAAATAGACGTACAAGAATCGTGGTACTTCCTAAGCTGGATCAATTCTTTGATATGGTAGAAAAAGGAATGGAGCAAGCAAAAGAAAATGCAAAAAAGGAAACTGAGAGTAAGAACTAATTAATTGTTTTTTTAAATGTATTAAGCACCTAAGAAATTAGGTGCTTTTTGTATTTTATAGTTCTCAGTAACTACCAGCTACAGATTCACATGTAAACTATCATTGAAGTGATCTGATTATAAATTAGTGCTGGTTATTTCCATAATGTCGTTATCTGAATCGTTATGACTAACGATTTGTACTATAAGAATCTTTGGGAATAGTTACAACACTCCATTTTTTACCATATACAGAAGCAACTTCACCTATAGAATAATGTATTTCAACCTTTCCAGATTTTAATGCGATACCTTGATCGGTACCTCTTATAGTAACATTTATCAACTCCATATAATCGTTTAAGTTTTTACCCTTAAATGTAGCATCATTCTTACTTAAGCTATCAGAAGCTTTCAGTATCTTTTGAAACCTGACTACTTCTCCATAAGAGATGATTTTTGTCTCATTAGTCTTCTTATTCTTCACTGCTGGAATTAATTCTGTATCAAATCTGTAATCTATATTTTTACCAAGTTCTAAATTTTTTAAAAGGTTTTCATTTGTAAGCCTGTTTTTAACTCTCAATAACTTCTTGTAGTACATATCAACTACATATTCCATTGTTTCCCCTTGCTGATCTAATTTGCAAGGAACACCTTTGTAGCACATATTCTGTTGGCGCATAAAGTTTAAGGTTTCTTTATCCATAACAACACGAGTGCAAAAACTGCGCAATTCTTCGTCATTATCTGCTTTAATAGATTTTACAAAATCAGTGTAGAGATTTTCAAGTGTTAGATGATTAACTTGTCCGTTTGCATTAGAATGAGCTGTTATTATCAAAAGAATGGCAATGAGGTTTCTCATTTTCTAGGTTTAAAAGGATAGAGTGTAAAGACTAAAGCAAATTACACAAATTTTATATCTTCAAACGATCAATGGTAAATGTGAGAGAGCTTTATGTGGTATCTCGCTTTCGCGAAAGCGGGATTATAAAATTATTTTAAACCAAAGAGAAAATAGCTGCTCCATATAGAGCATAACGTAAAAAGCGCAATAAGCCTATAAGTATCCAGCTTTTGATAGGATATCGCAGCATACCTGCAACCAGGCTAGCCATGGAGAAAGGCAATGGTAATAAAGCGCCTACAGCAATAAGAATGCCACCCCATTTTCTAGCCATAACAAGTTGTTTGGCCATTTTTACCTCTAGATAATTATGTAAACTAGGGATTCTTAAAGCTCTTCTTCCTATCCAGTAAGAAGTAAAACCACCCAGGTAGGAAAGAAGCGCAATTAGTGATAAATTGAGAATAGGTGTGCTTGTTTCTCCAGCCCAAGCGATAAATAACTCTGGTGGGATCAAGCCTAAAACCGTTTCAGAAACATAGAAAAATGCTAGAACACCGTAATCAGGTAATTTTTCAACAGCCAGTTCTAAAAGTCCCATCAGTCCATCTTCATAAGCAAAATGAACAATAGCAAGGATACCAACAACTATTAAAACAGGTGGCATAGATTTTTTTATACTATCCACTACGAATGTATAGAAACCTGTCAGCTTATAGTATTTATGAGCGCGATCAGGTTGAAACCAGGGTTTTTTCTTTGTAGTGGACTGTTCCAAATCTAAATACCTTTAAATACAAAATTACTACTTAAACACCTTTTTCAACGTTAAAATCTTATCAATTAAAAAAACTTGTTTTCTTAACACTAAACAAAGGTTAATAACTTTAGAAATGTCCTATTTTTGCAAATCTCAAAAATGAAATTCCAGAGCATGAGTATGAACAAAAAGAGTGAAATTAAATCATTATACGATTATCAAGAACAAGATCTGGAAGCTGTCTTTGATCGTATAAACAATCAAAGTGATGATTATAATTTGTTATATCAATTACCTACTGGTGGTGGTAAAACAGTTATATTCTCTGAAATTGTACGCAGGTATATTAGAGAAAAAGGAAAGAAAGTTGTCATCCTAACGCACCGTATCGAGTTATGTAAGCAAACTTCAAAAATGTTGAATGGTTTCAACGTTAAAAACAAGGTCATTAACTCTAAAGTAAAAGAGTTAGATGATCAAAAAGATTTTGACTGTTTTGTAGCCATGGTAGAAACCTTGAATAATCGTATTCAGGATGATAAATTAGAACTAGATGATATCGGTCTTGTAATTATTGATGAGGCTCATTACAATAGTTTTAGAAAATTATTCAAGTACTTTGATCACTGTTTTATGTTAGGTGTTACGGCTACACCTTTAAGTTCTAACTTTAAGTTGCCTATGAAGGATAATTACAGGGAACTTATTGTAGGAAATAGTATTTCTTCATTAGTAGAAAAAGGGTTTCTAGCCCAAGCTGTAACTCATACTTATGATGTAGGGTTAAGTGGTCTTACCATAGGTATGAATGGAGATTATACCGTAAAGTCCAGTGAAAAGCTTTACACAGCGGTGAACATGCAAGATAAGTTGATACAATCTTATCTAGAAGTTGCAAAAGGCAAAAAGACACTGATCTTTAATAACGGTATTCGTACCAGTATCGAGGTAGAGGATTCTTTTAGACGTGCCGGGATAGAAGTGAGGCACTTAGATAATACCAATACAAAGGAAGAACGTAAAGAGATTTTACGATGGTTTAAGAATAAACCAGATGCTGTTTTAACATCTGTAAGTATTCTAACTACTGGTTTTGATGAACCTAGTGTAGAGTGTATCATTTTAAATCGTGCTACAAAATCATTGACACTTTACTATCAGATGATAGGTCGTGGTTCTCGTATTCTAGATGATAAAAAAGAGTTTCAGATTATCGATTTAGGAAATAATGTGGCGCGTTTTGGTTTGTGGAACGAGCCAGTAGATTGGCAACAAGTTTTTAGATCACCTGATTTTTATGTGGAGAATATCGTTTCTGACGAAGAGATAGAACGCAATTTTGTGTATCAAATACCAGAAGCTACTAAGGCAGAGTTTCCTAACACAAAAGAATTTACATTTGATATAAAAGGAGCTTATAAACGCATCACTAAAGAAGGTCGTAAATCTAAAGATGTTCTTGATGAATCAATTGCACAGCACGTGCAGTGGTGTGTGGAGAATAGTGAAGATGTATTTGATGCACGTATTCTTGCAAAGCTATTGAAAGAAGATATTAAGGATCGTATTAGACGCTATGCGTATTGTATTATCAACAATACAAATAATTATAAAGACTGGTTAGAAGAAGATTATTACCGCCGTTTACGTATGGCGATACAGCAAGAGTTTGCCGGTATAGAATCTGATCAGTAATATTATTTACGCTTTCGCGAAAGCGAGATGCTAAATCAAAAAGGTGCGATATAAATCGCACCTTTTTTGTTTATAAGAATTTAATCCAAGAAATTATCAAAATAATCAAACATGATCCAATCAGGATTTTAATTGTCGTTTGAGATTTATTTAGCTGTTTATTGATGGTTTCTTTTTGTTGATCAAATGAATTCTTTTGAAAGAAATCTACAGAATTTGATTCTTTTAAAATTTTAGGATTCCATAATAAAATTAAACTCATGCATAACAAAAGAGTTGATCCCTTTAAACTGGCTTCTAAATTTGCGAGAATGAAATAATCATCTACACAATAAATAAGTAAAGCTATACTTTGTAATAATAAAGCAATAAAGGAAATACCGCTTATAAAGCAAATTGTTTTTGCAGTATAATATTTTATATGATACAAATAAATCGTTTGTGAATTTAAAAAAAGCGCAAACTATAGTTTGCGCTTTTAAAATTATAAAGACTCTATTTTTTATTCTTTTAGAGCAGGACGCTTATCTGCATTAGCAACTTCCCACGCGGTAGCAAAAACTAATTTAGTTCTTCTCTGATATAATTCGTATTCAATTTTATCTGGTGTGTCGGTTGCTTTGTGATAATCTTCATGAGTACCATTAAAATAAAAAATCACAGGAACATCGTTCTTTGCAAAATTATAGTGGTCGCTACGGTAGTAAAAGCGATTAGGGTCATTTTTACCATTGTACGTATAATCTAACCTCAAATTAACCGAACTTTTATTTGCTTTTTCGGACATGTCATGCAAATCTTGAGATAGCATATCACTTCCTATCAAATAGATATAATCTGGATCTTCTTTTTGATCTGGATCGATACGGCCTATCATATCTATATTAAGATTAGCAATCGTATTTGCCATTGGATAAATAGGGTTGTCAGCATAATATTTACTTCCTTTAAGTCCTATTTCTTCTCCAGTTACATGAAGAAAAAGAATAGACCTTCTTGGGCCATAGCCGTCATTAGCAGCTTGTTTGAAAGCTTCTGCTATTTCCAGTAGTGCAATAGTACCACTGCCATCATCATCTGCACCATTAAATACTTTTCCATCCTCTACACCTATGTGATCTAAATGTGCAGATATTACTAATACTTCATCTGGATATTCTCTTCCTTCTATAAAAGCAAGTACATTCTCAGAAGAAAGTTCTGGTTTTCCAAAAGCTTTACCAGGTACTATTTGAAAGTAGTCACCATATTCTCCACCACCAGGAACACCCATTTTTTTATATTGATCTCTTAGGTAATTAACGGCTTTCTTTTGTCCAGGAGAGCCAGTGTAGCGTCCTTCCATTTCATCACTAGCATAGTAATAAAGCTGTTCCTTAAGTTCATCAAGGGTAATGGTATTTGCATAATCCATTACTTTTACTTGAGAATAATCTAAAACTGATTTTCCAGACATGCCATCAGCAACGTCTTTTCCAGATTGTTGATTGATTCCAGGCTCGCCATCTTTTCCAGGTTTACCATCTTTTCCTTTCATATTGATACAGCTCACTAAAAGAGTAGCTGCAAAAGCGCAAGTTATGAGGTGTTTGTAATTCACAAGTGTATTTTTTTTTATTTTTTATTTTTATCCTTGGATGTTTTCAAGATCTTATACTCTTCATAGCATTCACTAATTGCGTCTAAGATTTGAAGATCATTAGCCGTATCAATAAATGATTTTGAATATTGACAGTTTCTTAAAATAGCATCTATATCTAACTTATCGAGTTGTAGTAAATTCATTAAGGTTTCTCGATCGTATTTACTTTGTAGTAGCGTTCTTATTTCGTCCTGTTCTTTTACCTGACGTAGTTTGCGCATGGACTTTCCTTTTTTTCCAAAGGTGTTATAAAGAAAATCTGCTGGATTAAAGACACTTTCTAATACTTGAGTTATAGCGCCAGGTTCACTATCACCGGCTTCATAACCTTTAGGTAAACCAGCAATTTTATATCTTCTAGTAGCATAAATAGGTGCGCGTTTTGCATCTATTTCAAGAAATCCTGTAAGAGAAGTTTCTGTCACGGTAACTTCTTCAAGCGCAATTCCTTTTTCTGTCATAGATATAGTTACATCACCAAATTTAAGCCAGTCTTCAGTGACTCTCACATTAATAGTTTCAAAACCTAAGTAGGAGAAATAAAGGGTGTCATTTGCTTTAGCGGTGATTTGAAAAACACCTTCTTTGGTTGTAATGGTACCTTTTATCTGATTTAGGTTAAGGATGTTAACATTCTCAAGAACTGTATTGTCTTTTGCATTTAGAACTTTCCCTTTCACTTTGGTGGTAATGGCCTCGGTTTTTTTAGAAGTTTCCTTTTCGCCTTGAGCATTACTTATAGAAAAAACTAAAGTAAAACAGAAGAATAAAATGTAATGTCGTATTTTCATATCAGGTATAAAAATAAGCTAATGTGCTTATTTAATGAGTTTTTATAAGTTATTTAACTTCTTTTAAATAGTCGATAAGCTTAAGCAATGCCTTGGCACGATGGCTTATTTCACCTTTTTCTGTTAAAGACATTTCTGCAAAAGACTTGTCATAGCCTTGCGGGATAAAAATAGGGTCATAACCAAAGCCTTTGTCACCTCTTCTTTCCCTCAAGATAGTTCCCTCACAAACGCCTTCAAACAATGTCTGACAGCTATTCAAATTTAAGGCAATAGCAGTCACAAATCGTGCTGCTCTATTGTTATTATCTGTTAACTTTTGAAGCAGTAGATCTATATTGTCTTCACTGTTCTTTTGTTCTCCCGCGTACCTTGCGCTGTAAACTCCGGGCTCACCATTTAACGCATCGACTAGTAAACCAGTATCGTCAGCAAAAATGGGAAGATCAAATCTATCTTTGAGAAATTCTACTTTTTGAATAGCGTTTCCAGCAATTGTACCAGAAGTCTCTGGAATGTCTTCTTTAAAATTTAGGTCCTTTAAGCTTACCAACTTTACATGAGAAGGCATTAATGCCTGTACTTCTCTTAATTTATTGTCGTTATGTGTGGCAAAAATGATTTCCATAATTATATTTTTTTTGAAATTTCTAAAATAAGCGGCACATGCACCACATGCTTTATTTCTGGTCTGTGTATTACACAATTTGTACCAAAAAGAAGTTCTATTTTCTCTCGTTCCGTTTTAATAATTTCTTCATTAGAATATTCGTCTAATGTTCCTGCAATATGTATGAATTTAGGGCAGTACTTTTTAAAATGATTTGCATCGTTTTTATTTAATTCTTTTGGAATACTACCACTATGCATGATAAGCGTTTTGATAGGGTAGTGGTAATTCTTTAAAAAGCGAGTAGCGATCGATACACCTTGTGAATACCCAAAAAGCACTATACGTTTATCGCCTATCAGTTTCTCAGACTTTAAAACCTCATGGATATAATTGAGGTTGTTATGCATTTCTTGATCTGTATCTACTTTAGTAAGCCAGCAAGCGCCTACATGTTTAAAATCTTTCCCTATATAGGCTTTTGAAGGTGCTTGAGGTATGATCACATAATTTTCATAT
This sequence comes from Nonlabens sp., assembly GCF_965657255.1. Classification (NCBI taxonomy): domain Bacteria; kingdom Pseudomonadati; phylum Bacteroidota; class Flavobacteriia; order Flavobacteriales; family Flavobacteriaceae; genus Nonlabens; species Nonlabens sp. The sequence continues at coordinate 146,942 of NZ_CBFHNM010000006.1, read as the reverse complement.
GGATCTAAACCTTCAAAATAGCGTTTAAAGTAAGTAGACAAATAACCTAATCCGTGAAAACAGACCCAGATTTTTTTAGTAGTTTCTGTTCGTTCAAAAAGTGTTTCATATGTATTAGTATGTGTATAGGAAACCGTTTTAACCATTTGTTTTGATTCTATGACTTATTTTTGGTAAAGATATGGACAAAGAAGAGATACTACAGCGTTGTAATGCCATTTGCCGCAATACACTCATGGAAACCTTGGACATCGATTTTGTAGATGTTGGGAAAGATTTTTTAACAGCTAGAATGCCAGTAACAAAAAAAGTGCATCAGCCAGATGGAGTGTTGCATGGTGGTGCCAGTGTCGCCCTTGCAGAATCTGTAGGAAGTGCTGCGAGTTACATGTTTTTGGATACAGAAAATTTTGCAATTAGAGGTTTAGAGATTAGCGCAAATCATACACGATCAAAGAAAGATGGATACGTATTTGCGACGGCTCGTTTTTTACATAAAGGAAGAACCACACAACTATGGGAAATCAAAATTACTGACGAAGAAAACAAGTTAATTTCTATTTGTAAATTAACTACTATTGCTATTAAAAAATAACCATTATATATACCTTAATTTCTTTATTGCTTGCGCCAAAATTTACTCTCATACATAGGTGATTTAATCGATCAAAAGTTACCTTTCTTTTTATTAAGAAAGGCAAATGATAGCCAGGTGCGCATTCTCTCACAATTAGATCAAAAATGGCATAAAACAGCACATGACAATATGACTTGTGGTGCTTTTTCAAAGTTTCAAATATATAAAGATCAGGTTTTTATATATGGTGAAGTAGATAGTTACTTTATATATGAAAATAATGATTTAAAAAAAACTGATTTACTAAAAGCAGTAAGTTTAGTAGACATTGAAGAGCAAAATCGTTACATAAAATTGGTGGAAAAAGCAGTTCGAGAAATGAAGGAATCAAACTTGAAAAAGGTGGTTCTATCACGCAAGCAGAAATTACCAAAAAGAAGTACTGATCTAGATATCCTTAACCAATTATTGCACCATTATCCAGCCGCTAATTGTTACTTTTTTTACCATCCTGAAATAGGTAAATGGATGGGAGCAACTCCAGAAACTTTAGTTCAAATTAAGGATGGAAAATTGGAAACGATGTCTCTTGCTGGAACTGCAATTTTCATAGAAAATGAAAGTCATATTTGGGGTGAAAAAGAATTAGAAGAACAGAAATTAGTGACCGATTTTATTGTTCAAAATCTAACCCAAAATGGAGCTGAAAATATTCAAAAGTCAGAAGTAAAAACTGTCCAAGCTGGAAATTTAATCCATCTAAGAACAGATATAACCGCAAAAATTAATCAAAGCGATAAAAGCAGATTTATAGAAGCGTTGCATCCTACGCCAGCAGTTTGTGGTTTACCTAGAGATAAGGCAGAAGGGTTCATTATGGCAAATGAAGGATACGATCGTTCTTTTTATACAGGCTATTTAGGAATACTAGAAAATGATGTGGCTAACTATTTTGTTAACTTAAGGTGTATGGAAGTACATGAAGAACATGTAGATATTTATGTAGGTGGAGGAATAACCGAATTAAGTGACCCTAAAGCCGAATTTGAAGAAACGATGAATAAGTTGATGACTATGAAAAAGCTCTTGTAGAAAATATTATAAGATACTTCTAAACGCTGTGCGCAATAATGTAGTTTTAAATCCTACAATCTGACCTTGCTCATTGCGACTCTCATTCCAGGTTTTGAAATAGTTGGTCGTTCTTTTTACATTTATTTTTAAAAATAAAGTCGATTGATATAATCCTATAAACGAGTAAAAAACAAGGTATTTGAATATAATCATAGATAAGATAGCTTTAATTTGATTTTTAAATATCGTTATAATATTTGAAATAAGCTACACTCGTTTTCTAAAATTTGCTTTTAAGTTTTTAAAATATTTATTTTAATCGATAAAATCTCTTGCAATAGCCACTTGCTCAGTAGGTCATCCTATATTTTATGAATATGAAAAGTGTTCATTTTTAAACAATTAATGTTTAAAGATATAGCGCAGTGTTTAGGTTGTTATGAATTCATTTTCTTGTAAAAATGAAGCTTAAAAATATTCCATGGATCAAGGTTTATTCATGATAACACAAAATAATTTTTCAATTATACAAGAAGCTGTTAATGATTTTGTTTGCAGTGGTTTTGGCGTTTACCTTTGTAGAATATGTATCCAGAAATTCTACATGCCCAACAAATTATTCTCTTATTTAAAAAGAGAGGCGTCAAAAACATTGTCATTTCTCCAGGTTCTAGAAATGCACCTTTGACCATCGGTTTCTCAGAAAATAGTTATTTCAATTGTTATAGCATTGTAGATGAGCGTTGTGCGGCCCATGTTGCTCTAGGAATAGCACAACAATTACAAGAACCAGTAGCAGTTCTTTGTACTAGTGGAAGTGCATTGTTAAACTATTATCCTGCGGTGACAGAAGCTTATTATTCAGAGATACCTTTAATTGTTCTAAGTGCAGACCGTCCACCTAATAGAATAGATATAGGTGATGGACAGACGATACGCCAGCAGCACGTTTATGCTAACCATATATTATTTGATACGCAATTAGAGATCATTAAAACAGTGAATGATCAAGAAGGTATCGCAACAAATGAGCGATTGATCAATAAAGCAATCAATACTTCTATCGCGCAGCACGGTCCTGTACACATTAATGTACCGTTTGAAGAACCCTTGTATAATAGAGTACAAGAACCATCTTTAGAGGTTAAGGTCATTGATATTTTAAAGGATGAATCCAGCGAGATACCTCATAACTTTACAGAGCAATGGAAAACGGCTAATAGGAAACTAGTTATTCTCGCAACTTTGAATCCGCCAGTGTTTGAAAAGGAAGATCTGGATTTGTTGACTAGTGATCCTAGCGTGCTGGTCATGAGCGAGGTAAGCAGTAATGTAGTTCATGATAAGGTGATCTGGGGAATTGACACTTTAATTGCTCCTATAGAAAAAGAGGATGATCAAATAAAAGATTTACAGCCAGACCTTGTAATTACTATAGGCGGCATGATTGTTTCTAAAAAAATCAAACAATATTTAAGGCGTTTTGAGACTAAAGTTCATTACCATGTGGGAAAGCGTCGCGCCTATGACACCTTTTTCAAACTTGCCGGACATATAAAAGTAAGACCTCAAACATGGGTACATCAGTTACCTAAAACTTATAGAGAAAGCGATTATCAAAAAAGATGGACCAGCCATTTCAATAATTATTTAGTTAAAAGAGAAGATTATTTTGCAAAAATGCCTTGGTCCGATTTTAGAGTATTTGAGCTAGCTTTTGCAAGTTTACCTAATAATATAGTCTTACAGTTAGGAAATAGCAGCACCATACGATATGCGCAACTTTTTAAAATGAATGAGTCGCACACCGTTTTTTCTAATCGTGGAACAAGCGGGATTGATGGCAGTACGAGTACAGCAATAGGTGCTGCAATAGCTCAAGAGAAACCGGTTGTTTTTATAACTGGTGATTTGAGTTTTTTCTATGATTCTAATGCGTTATGGAATAAATATATTCCTAAAAACTTTAAAATTATTGTAGTCAATAATTCTGGTGGTGGGATCTTTAGGATCCTTCCTGGCCACAAAGATACTCATGAGTTTGATACCTATTTTGAAACTAAACATGAACTAACAGCACAACATCTTTGTAAAATGCATGGTTTGAAATATGATAGTGTTAGTGATGAATCCGCTTTCGCGAAAGCGTGTAAAAAATTATTTACCATAAATGACAGTCCTCAATTACTCGAGGTATTTACACCTAGACAGATTAATGATACCGTTCTTCTAGATTACTTTAAATTTTTAAAATAGATTTACTCTTTCTTATTAATTCATGTTTTCGGGGTATAGCACTAAAACTAAATGGCCTTTGAGTAAATTAGATAAATGAGTAAAAAAATATATTGCGGCTTACAAAGACAAAGTAGGTGGTAAGCTAGACGAGGAGTTATTGAGAAAAGTAACGAAAGGTTTAGGCCCATCAATTTATAATAAAGACGCAGAAACTGTAAGTGCTGAAGCTACAGAAATGCAACGAGTGTTAGATAACTACCTTAAGAAAAAATCAGGAATGTCTGGTGACAATCTTATGGCGTCAGTAGAGACTGTAATGGAAAAGTACGGTAAGAGCAAGCGTTCAAAATATCGTGCTTGTATCTATTATATGCTTTGTGTACACCACGGTAAAGAGTCAGTTTATAATTAGAACTCTTTAGTTGATATATATAAAATCCCATTTCTTAATTGAAATGGGATTTTTTGTTTGCGGTAGTCATGTAATTCCAATCATTTTAATTGGATTTGATAGGCTCATCACATGTAATCAATGTTTTTTGTGTGAATCTTACTTCACAACAGCTTTTACCTCTTCAGCAGTTACTATATCACCTTTATTCCAGGTTTGTATGGTATAATTCATAACATCTGCCACTTCCTGATCGTCCAGTCCTAAAGGTAACATGACATTATTATATGTTTGACCATTAACAACTATCTCTCCTTTTAAGCCATATTTCACAGCGTGAATACTTTCTTTGCGTCTATCTGTTAACCAGTCAGAAGGATTTAAAGGTGGGAAAGCACCAGGAACTCCTTTTCCATTAGGCATATGACAGGTAACACAAAGTTCGCCATAGATTTCTTTTCCTGTAGCGACGCTTTGTTCTAAAGGTGTAGTCGGTACTTTATTAGCTCCATAATTTCCTGTGGCTGCATCTTTTTTGTCGTTTCCACAGCTTGTTAAAACAATTGCGATGATTAGTATGAATAGATATTTCATAATTTTTCTTTAAGATTTAAAAATACAAAGCAATCTTGGAAACTTATTGGATTAAAGTAGAATAATTTGATTTGTGTTTTACTAAAATAAAAACTTAGTCTTTTAGAAATTATCTGTACTGCAACCGTGAAAGCCCTTTGGTGCCTATATCAACAAGCTGAATTTGTCGTTAACCTTTCTTCCCTTTACAAAGAGAAATATTTTTACATTGCTATAGAAAATGACTTTATGGAATAATTTACACACTTAGGCGGAATGAATTCCGCCGCTGAGAATATGCTGTCGCCTAGCGACGTTCTTTTTATTTAGCATACTAAAGTTTGCTTTTTTAACTTCAAAATTTTTAAATTTCACTCACCAACTCACCAACTCACCAACTCACCAACTCACCAACTCACCAACTCACCAACTCACCAACTCACCAACTCAACAACTCACCAACTCAACAACTCACCAACTCACCAACTCACCAACTCACCAACTCACCAACTAACGAACGATTCTAAAAATCCCTTTTCCTTCTACGCCTACGTAAATTATTCCGTCAGGACCTATTTCTACACTGCGTAATCTTCCTATTTGATCCACTAACTTTTCTCTTTTAGTGACTCCTTGATCATTAACATAAAGCATCTCCAGATATTGAAATTTTAGAGAACCTACTAGGTAATTGCCGTTCCAATCTCCATACGCTGGATTATCAATTATTGCAAAACCGCTAGGAGCAATACTAGGCACCCAATAATAAAAGGGTTGTTCCATACCTTCTTTTGCTGTACTTTCTGCAAACTCGCCGCCACCATAGTTTTCACCATAACTGATGACTGGCCAGCCATAATTACGACCAGCTTTGATAAAATTGATCTCGTCGCCACCTTGTGGCCCATGTTCATGTGCAATAATTTCACCAGTTTTAGGATGAACAGTCATCCCTTGCGGATTTCTATTTCCGTAAGTAAATATAGCTGTTTTAGCGCCTTTTACATCTACAAAAGGATTATCGTTAGGAATGCGACCATCATCATGAACTCTATAAATTTTACCACCATCGCGACTCAAATCCTGCGGATTCACATCACGCTCGCCACGCTCTCCAATTGAAAAGTATAAATAACCTTCCTTATCCCATGCAAAACGGCTTCCAAAATGCTGACCTCTCTTAGTATTAGGAGTTGCTTTGTAAAGTACTTTTAATTCTGTTAATTGGTCATTTTTTAAAATACCAGTTGCAATAGCTGTATTTCCTCCAGATCCTTCACCTTCAGAACTGGCGTAAGAGATATAGATTCTATTATTTTCTTTAAAATTAGGATGTGTCGTTACATCCAATAAACCACCTTGACCACGCACATAAACCTCTGGAACACCATTTATTTCTTTAGAAGTTGTTCCGTTAAAACGGTACAATTTCCCTTCTTTCTCTGTATAAATCATATCACCATTAGATAACCAGGTCATTCCCCATGGATTAGTCAGATCTTTTACGATAGGTGTAACTGTATAGTTTTTTTGATCCTCAATAAGAGGAATGTTATTTACCTCAGGAACAGTTTGTTTGCTTTTGAAGTCAGAAGCTATAGCAGCTTTTTCTTCATTCACTGCTAGTTCTTCATTTGTATTGGGTTCATTTTTGCAGCTTATAACAGAAAGTAAGACGATGCAAAAAAAGAAAAAACGTTTCATAAAATAGATATTTGAATTAAAAGTAAATCTTAGTGTGCTACAAAACGTTAATAAAATGAAAAATCCCTAAACATTGTTTAGGGATGGATCATTTTGGGTTGATCATATGCAAAGTGTGCTTTAAATGGAGTAGGTAAGAAGGCTAATTCAAATAATCTACCGTCAATAAAAAACACTGTTTATCTTAACATAAAAAGAAGGGTTTTACAGCATCCATTTCTTCATTAAAAGGGTTGTTTTCGTCTGTAGATCTATTTCTAGAAAGAACAGGGAAATCAGATGTGGTGTTTAAAATTCTTTTTGATGTTTTCATAATTTGTGTTTTAAAAGTTGTCTGGATACTTATCTAAATCTACGCCTCGAGTTCCATGAATCTGAAAAAGTAGTTGCATTACTTGTTCTGTTATTGGTAGGCTTATTTCCGTTTAAAAATCCTGTTGAAGTTTTCATAATTGTATTGTTTTATTGTTATACCTAATAGACGACACTACTTTTCAATTGTTACAATAGAAATATCAAATAAAACGTTAATGCTATTTAAGTAGCTAAATATCAAATACTTAAAAAGCTAATATTTTTAGCAATTATAAATAAAAAAGCGACTGCTTTTAGCAAAGAGTCGCGTTATAATGTGTTTCCGCTTTCGCGAAAGCGTGTTTGTATATTATCCTTGAACTTCAAATATGATAGGTAGCGCATAAATTGTTCCAACTGGCACACCTCTTTGTTTACCAGGAATCATTTGCGGTATCATTTTTACTACTCGTGAAGCTTCATTTTGAAGTTCAACGCTTTTGGCTCTTGATTGAACGCCTATTACGTTACCATTTTTATCAATTTTAAATTGAACCGCAATTTTATGGCGACCTAACATATCTTTAGCAATACCAGTATTGAAGTTTTTGTTTACAAATTTTGTAATTTTATCAGAGGTACATTTTTTAATTTCTGCTTCTGTTCCAGTACATTCTTCAAAATGTGGCACTTCGTCAATTATTGCAAAAGGAACGTCTTCAGTAATCATTTCGGAATTAGGATCGATTTCTCCATAAACAGGATAAACTTCTTCTATTTCTACGATTTCTTCTATATAATCTGATGAAGTGGTAACTGATTTTAATATAAGTGCACATAACTTGCTGTACTCTTCATTTGTAAGATCAGATACATTATTCTTTCCTGTTCCATCAAGAAATCCTTCTACCATTGCATCAGATGCATGAGAATTCCATGCTTCAGGACCACCAGTAAAACTAGGTTCTGAATCTGGTGATTCGGTTATTTTTATGATGTGAAATCTATTATCTGTATCATCAACAACTAATGTTTCTGAATTCTCGCTTATTTTTCTAGAAATTCTTAAGTAACGTTTAAAATCAAAATCTTTGAACATTTCTGGTGTAACTTCTTTGTCCTTGGAAAAAGACTTCATATTATCTATAAATGTCTTTGAAAAACTGATATCATCCTGAGTAAGCCCATTATAATAATCTTTGGTGCCGTATTCAAAGGTTGATAAACGAGGTAAGAATGCCATTTTTTCACTTTTGGTTTCTGCATTTGCTTCATCTGCAGATTTTAAGTCTTCCACATCCTGCGTACAAGCTGTAAAAATGATACTACCTAAAACGATAGGAATAATAAAGGCGAGTTTAAATAATGATATTGCGGTACTTTTCTTTTTCTGTAACATAAGGATGCGGTTTTTTAATAGTGATTTATTGAAATAAGAACTGGCCAGTGTAAATTGATCGGTTCCAAATACAGTTTTTAATAAAGATTCCTGATAAGTAGTGCTTTCTTGGTTTTTCATGATCAATTGATCTACGATGTATTCATGAATTAATTTCAACTCGCGTTGCGCTATGTAAGGAATAGGGTGGAACCAAAATATAATTTTACAAATTTCAAAAGCGACTAAATCATAGGAGTGAAGCTGTTTAATATGCACACGTTCATGTGCGATGATTTCTACTGCCTTTTCTTGCTCTATATGTTCATCAATAACGATAGTGTTGAAGAAAGAGAATGCGGTAAGCTTTTGAGAGGTTTTAGTAATTAAAAGGCCATCCATAAATTGAGTAGTTCCTTTTCTAATAATCTCCTTAATGGTAGATATTTTATAGAGAAATGATAGCAGACTAATGAAAACGCCTAATCCATATATAAGGTAGGCAATCATCATGTAGTTGATAGGCTTTTCTACTGGAGGCGCGGCAAGTGCATTACTCTTAATAATCAAAGCTTCTGACACTTCTAAACTTGCTGGAATGGCAAAAGGCTTATTCAATGATGCTACTTCAATACTAAAAGGTGCATTTAAAAACGGTATAGCAATACTTAACAAAGGAATAGCAAGTAAATAAGCTCTGTTCCATTGAAAAAAAGTTTCTTTTCTTAGAAAGAAGAGATAAACGCCATAAAACAATAGAGCGAGTATAGAACTGTGGATCAGGTGCTGTATCATGATTTCTTTTTGTTTATTTCGTTGAGTATTTCTTCTAGTTCCTTCACACTTAAATCTTCTTGCTGCATGAAAAAGGAGACCATGCTTTTATAAGACCCTTTAAAGTAATTGCTCGCTAGTTTATTTGCGGTGGCTTTAGAATAAGCGCTTTTCGTGACTTTAGGAAAGTAAATATGACCACGACCTTCTTTACGATAATCTACAAATTCTTTATTCTCTAAAATTCTAATAATAGTAGAGACCGTATTGTAAGCAGGTTTAGGTGCTGGCATTTTCTCAATGATTTGAGCAACGTTTGCTTCTTTCAAATCCCAAAGGTGTTGCATGATGTCTTCCTCGGCAGTAGTAAGTGTTTTCATAATTGCATTAGATTAACTAAAAACTTAGTTCAAATATAAACTAAGTTTTTAGTTTAAACTAATTATTTAGTTACAAAATGACATAAAAAAAACACTTTAATTTAATAAAGTGTTGAATATTAGTTTTTAAGATGTGTTAATGTAGTCTTTTTATCCCTTAAAGTGTGCTGTTAACTTTCTATTTGTTCCCAAAGTTTTTCAGAACTTAATCGATAAGTCCCAACAAAATCCCAAGAACACTCTGTAGGATGGATGACAGATAAGAATGGTAATCCATCTTTGCGTCCTTTATATAAATGGTAAATTTCTCCTACAATAGGTTCAAAAGAGAATTTTGCACCGTAAACCAGTTGGTTATCCTCATATTTTTTAACCATCGCATCATATTGCTCTTTTAATTGGTCAAACTGAGATTTGATTTCATGGTTGACCTTATTGATATTGGTCTGTTTCCATGAGGTAATATCAGGTGTCGTAATTTTAGGAGCAGAAACGCCGCTGGAATAGGGAAGAAGTGCCGCGTTATATGTACCGGTTTCTTCATCATAAACTACGTAATCTGGTTTTTTTTCATCGCTCATGTGACAAATTTACAACTTGCAAAACAGTTTTGTAGAAGATTAACATGATTTTCTTAAACAAGAAATTCAAGTCAGTATCAACTATCGGGATTCCCATAATTCACCATTACCAGAAACCATTATTTACAAAGCTAGATGGTATTTATTATACTCTTAATGTAACTAACTAAACGATGGGTTTAATTTTACCATCTATAAAGTTTTCATTGGATTGGATGTATTCCGCTTTCGCTAAAGCGTAACAAAAACAATCTTATTACTACTAATACCTCATGACAAACGAAATTAATTATATAGACTTTGAACCTAAATTACTGAATAAGAATTTTTGGGGTACAAAAACCTTTGAATCTTCTACAACAGTCATGGAACGTGTCAATGAATGGACTAGAAAAAATTACAATCGTGAGATTATAAACGTGGAGACCATAGTTTTACACAAGTCTACTTATGGCGAAGAAAACTCAAATACAAGTAAATTAAATATGCATGGTGGTTATGTGTATTTGATTCATAAGATACGTGTGTGGTATAAATAAGATTGACCTTATATTTGTATTAAAATTTGATTTATGTCCATAGACTGGAAAACTGCTATAGAATTTGACGATATTACCTACAAAAAATGCAACGGTATTGCCCGTATTGCATTTAATAGACCAGAGGTGCGCAATGCGTTTAGACCTCAAACAGTTGCAGAGCTTATAAAAGCATTTTATGACGCACAAGAAGATCTATCCATAGGAGTAGTCATTCTAACTGGTGAAGGTCCATCAAAGAAAGATGGCGGCTGGGCTTTTTGTAGTGGTGGTGATCAAAATGCTCGTGGGCACGATGGTTATAAAGACGATTCTGGTACTGGAAGATTGAATATTCTAGAAGTGCAACGCATGATACGTTTTATGCCTAAAGTAGTCATATGTGCTGTTCCAGGTTGGGCCGTAGGCGGTGGACACAGTTTACATGTGGTTTGTGATATGACCATCGCTAGTAAAGAGCATGGTGTTTTTAAACAGACTGATACGGACGTTGCTAGTGTAGATGCTGGTTATGGAAGTGCTTATCTGGCTAAAATGGTAGGACAGAAAAAAGCTCGTGAGATTTTCTTTTTGGGTAGAACCTATAGCGCTCAAGAAGCAATGGATATGGGAATGGTAAATGCTGTTGTACCTCATGAAGAATTGGATCAAACTGCTTATGATTGGGGACAAGAGATTCTCAAAAAATCTCCAATAGCTATAAAAATGGCCAAATTTGCCATGAACGCTACTGATGATGGCATGGTAGGACAACAGGTTTTTGCAGGAGAAATGACACGTCTTATCTATATGACTGATGAAGCCCGCGAAGGAAGAGAAGCTTTCTTAGAAAAACGTGCACCAGATTGGGGAACGGATCGTTATATACCATAGATATTTTATTAAAAGGCTGAAAATTTGAGATAGTATAAGGTGTTTCGCTTTCGCGAAAGCGAAACACAAGACATACTACATCACCACACTACTTTTTACGACATCTTCAATGGTTAATTGTAAATGTTTGGGTAGCATATTGTCTTTAGGTAAAACGGCAAGATGTCTATCTTCATTAGAATCAAAAACCTGTTTGATCAATGCATCTGGATGGCCTAATTGTTCACAAATATCTTTGATCAAATCGATATGATGAATGAGGTTGTTGCTGCCCAAATGAAAAATACCACGACGTCTTCTATTTATAATATAATGCAATTGTTGTACTAGTCTACTAATGTGCGTCGCGTTAATGACTACTTTAGGGAATACGTCTATTGCTTCATTAAGTTTAATCTGCGCTTTGATTTCATTGATACGTGGCGATCCAGCACCGTAAATCATAGGAATACGGCATATCACATATTTGGAAACAGGTTTGCGTAGCAGTTCGTTTTCTATCTTTATTTTAAAACGGCCGTAAATACTTTCTGACAGTGTTTTATCGTATTCATAACTAGGGTAATTGGTAAAGCGATCAAAAACATTGGCGCTTGATAAAAAAATCACTTTACAGTCGTGTTTCTCTACATAATCTGCGATTTCAAAATGTAAACGCACCAGACTGGTTACGTTACCTCTTAAAGCGGTTACTATAAAGTTGGGCTTTAAATTATCTAGAAGTATTTGAAGACTTTCTAATTCATAATCATACTGGTGAAAATGCTTGTTTTTTTCAAAAACAGCATTGTCAGTCTTAAAAGTAGCGTGTACATCAAAAAACGGCGCTAATTCTTTATAAAGTGCATTACCTATAAAGCCGCTGCCACCAAGTATAAGAATTCTATTCAAAAATATTTTTTTACTAATTATTGAAAACTATAATAGTCATTGATTTTCATCTGCGTTTTTAAAAATGTCTTTGCCTAATAAGTAAGGTTTTATATAACGCTAGAAATGTATACTAGGACCTATCATACTTGTTATAGACGAACTTGGTAAATGATTGAGCCTTTTCTTTAGTAGATCCAGTAAATCTTATTTCTACATAATTAAATCTCGCATTTTTGCCAATTTTCTTTATTATGAAATTGTATACCGAATTTGATTTTGCTTTTAATTCGGCATTAGTTTGAAATGCAATGTCATATTCATAAAAAGTTACTTGACAAAAGCTGGTATCTTCCTCAGTAGTTAAATTAAAATTAACTGAAATATTAGGGTCATTGAATTCCTTTCTTAATTCAGATTCTAATTTATGTATTATTTCAAATGTTTCTTTTAGATCACATGAGTTAAATAATAGTAAAGCGCAGATAAAAAAACTAATTCTTTGCATCATAAATGAATTCAACTTTAAACTGTTTCAATCCGGCAGCTTAAGTCAAACCAACTCTTTTTAAAAGCAGATTTTTTTTCCAGATTATTTCAAGCCTTATTTTTTATAAAAAGGCAACTTCACAACTGTTGCAGGCATTAATTTTTTTCTGATTTGGATATAGATTTTGCTTCCTGGAGTAGCAAAAATAGGTGGTACATAACCCATTCCTATTCCTTTTGCCATAGATGGAGACATGGTACCACTAGTAACGATTCCTAGATCTTTCTGGTTGCTGTCTTTTATTTCATAACCACCGCGAGGTATAGCACGATCATCCATTTCAAAACCAACAAGTTTTCTATCAACTCCTTTTTCTTTATGTTGTTGTAATTGTTCATAGTTTACAAATGGCTTAGTAAACTTTGTTACCCAACCCAATCCTGCTTCAAAAGGAGAAGTTGTCTCATCTATATCATTACCATAAAGGCAGTATCCCATTTCTAATCTCAAGGTATCTCTAGCTGCAAGACCAATAGGCTTTATGTTAAAGGACGCTCCAGCCTCAAAAACCTTGTTCCAGATTTGTTTTACCTCTGTATTTTTACAGTAGATTTCAAAACCACCAGAACCAGTATAGCCAGTTGCACTAATTATTACATTATCGATACCTGCAAAATCTGCTACTTCAAAATGATAAAATTTAATAGCACTTAAATCTACAGAAGTAAGTGATTGCATCGCTTCTACAGCTTTAGGACCTTGAATTGCAAGAAGGGAATAATCATCAGATAGATTTTTCATATCTGCATTCATGATATTATGCTTTGAGATATGATCCCAATCTTTATCAATATTAGAAGCATTAACCACAAGAAGGTATTGATCTTCTTTCATTTTGTAAACGATCATATCATCAACGATACCACCAGTTTCATTAGGTAAATAGGCATATTGTGCTCTTCCTATGGTCAGTTTTGACGCATCATTTGAAGAAACACGTTGTACTAATTCTAGCGCATTAGGACCGCTTATTAAAAACTCACCCATATGAGAAACATCAAAAACACCTACATGTTCTCTTACATTTTGATGTTCAATATTGACACCTTCATATTGTACAGGCATATTAAAGCCGGCAAAAGGAACCATTTTTGCTCCTAAAGATTCATGTATAGAGGTAAGTGCTGTGTTTTTCATAGGTCAATTTTTATGACTTCAAATGTAGCGGTTTCCTATTAAATGGGCGCAACGTTTTACCCTTTGAAAATGCAAATTATTTCACAAAACGACGTACTAAGGTTTGCTTTCTATTCATTAAATTGCACGAACTTAAAACCGTAATATTGAAAATTCTAAGCGCACAACAACTAGCTGAAGCTGATCAATCAACCATCAATCAACAACAAATATCTAGCAACGACTTGATGGAACGAGTAGCAACACTTGTTTTTGAAAGAATACATGAGCGATTAAACGGTGCGCAAGTTCCAGTAAAAATATTTTGCGGAATAGGAAATAACGGCGGTGATGGTCTTGCGATAGCTAGACTAATGATTGAACACGGTTACCATGTTACGGTTTACGTGACTAATTGCAGCAAGAAAAGATCACCAGATTTTTTAGTCAATTACGATCGCTTAAAAAACGTCACTAAGGACTGGCCTGTTTTGTTAAGTTGTAAAGAGGATATTCCAGAACTTACATCACAAGATATTATTATAGATGCCATTTTTGGAACAGGTATCAACAGACCTGTAGATGGCTGGATGGCAGATTTGATCAACTATATAAATAGCGTCAAAGCATTTAAAGTAGCAATTGATATGCCTAGTGGTATGTATGCAAACACGTTGCAATCTCCAGACGCTGCCATTCTCAAAGCAGATCATACGTTTACATTTCAAACTCCTAAACTAGCTTTTTTTCTTCCAGAAACAGGTCAACAGGTAGGTAGCTATGAGATCATTAATATAGGGCTGGATCCAGAATATTTGATGCAAGTTTCTCCACTAGCACAGTTAATTACAAGAGAAGCTGCACAAAATATGTATCAACCTAGGGTAAGTTTTACCTATAAAGGTGATTATGGACATGTAATAACTTTTGCTGGAAGTACGGGAAAAATGGGTGCTGCTATTCTTTGCGCTGGTGCAGCAATCAATGCTGGTGCAGGAAAAGTGACAGCTTATGTTCCAGAAGATGGAAATATGATCGTACAGTCTTCCATTCCAGAGGTGATGACTATAAAAAGTGAAGGTGAAGATTTTATTACAGATTTTAAACATGATCTGAAAAATACAGTTTTGTGCATAGGACCTGGAATCGGCACAGAGAACGATACGTGTTCCGCTTTCGCGAAAGCGGTTAAACAACAAATAGCTCCTATAGTTATAGATGCTGATGGGATTCTTATACTTGCTAAAAATCCGGAATTGCTAAAGGAATTACCTAAAGACTCTATTCTTACACCTCATGATGGAGAGTTGAAGGAATTGATAGGAGAATGGAAAAATAGTTATGAGAAATTAGAAAAAGCACAAGAATTTTCCAAAAAGAATAACTTGATTTTAGTTTTAAAAGGTGCTCATACCATTACGGTTGCAGGATCCAGTCAGTATGTTAATAATACTGGTAATCCAGGAATGGCTAGTGCTGGTAGTGGTGATGTTTTAAGTGGAGTTATTGCAGGGTTTCTAGCACAAGGTTATGATCCATTAACTGCTGCAGTGTTTTCTGTTTATATACATGGTGCTAGTGGTGATCTGGCAGCGCAAACATATGCTCATGAAGGTTTAAAAGCATCTATAATTTCTAATTTTATAGGTCCTAGTATTTTACAGCTTTTTAGAAATCCAGCACAAGAGTAGCAACAACAGTAATCATATGGGCCAGTGTTAATTTCAGGCGTTAGATTATAGTAGCTATTTATATAAGAAATTACAACTAGCATTTATTAATGTAATGGAATTTACTTGATTCATATTGCGTATTTTAACTGTAATTAACAATAATAAAATAGTGATTTAGCATAATTACAAGTCAGGTATTAATTTGATTACAATTTTGAGACGATCCACAGTTTGCCTATCATTGTAGCATCCAAAATCAGCCCCAAAATGACACATCAAATTTCTTCAAAAAGATTAAGTTTTAAAGATCTTCAACATATCGCACATAATGTAACAGAACTTCAATTATCAGAAAGCTCTATTACTGCTATAAATAATTGTAGAGCTTATTTAGATGATAATTTTGGAGCAAAAGATAGTCATCCTACTTATGGAGTCAACACAGGCTTTGGGTCATTATGCAATACACAAATTGCTAGTGATCAATTGACACAACTGCAGCATAATTTGATTATGTCACACGCTTGTGGCGCTGGGCAGGAAGTACCTAAAGAAATTGTCAGATTGATGTTATTTCTGAAAATTCAAAGTCTTTCTTATGGTCATAGCGGAATTAGTTTACAAGTAGTGCAAAGGTTACTAGATTTTTTCAATAATGGAGTTTTTCCAATCGTATATGAACAAGGCTCTTTAGGAGCATCAGGTGATCTTGCACCTTTAGCTCATTTATCGTTACCTTTAATAGGTCTAGGAGAAGTAGAGTATGAGGGCACACGTTATACAGGTGAAGAAATCAACACTTTAAAAGGTTGGAAGCCTTTACAGTTACAATCTAAAGAAGGTCTTGCTTTGATCAATGGAACACAATTCATGCTTGCATACGGATTACATCTTTCTATAGAATCTCAAAAACTATGGTATTGGGCACATATTACTACAGCTCTATCGCTAGATGGTTTTTCTTGTAATCTGTCTCCTTTTGATGAACGTATCCATTTGATACGACCTCATAAAGGACAGTTAGAGAGTGCTTCTATTATTAGAGATCTATTAGAGGATAGTGAAATAGCTATAGAAGAAAAAGTGAATGTTCAGGATCCGTATAGTTTTAGATGTACTCCTCAAGTTCACGGTGCGACAAAGGATACTTTAGATCATGTTATAAAAACAGTTGTTACAGAATGTAATTCAGTTACTGACAATCCTAATGTTTTTCCAGAATCAAATACTATTATTTCTGGTGGTAATTTTCATGGACAACCACTAGCATTAGCTTTAGATTTTCTTTCTATTGCAATGAGTGAAATTGCCAGTATCAGTGAGCGTCGTATTTTTCAATTGATGAGTGGTACTAGAGGTTTACCGCCGTTTTTATGCAAAAATGCAGGTTTAAATAGTGGTCTTATGATTATACAGTATACCGCAGCAAGCATCGTTAGTCAAAATAAACAATTGGCAAATCCAGCCTCTACAGATAGTATCGTTAGCTCTAACGGGCAAGAGGATCATGTGAGTATGGGAGCAAATGCAGCAACTAAAGCTTTTAAAATTTTGGATAATGTCAAAACAGTTCTTGCAATAGAATTAATTTCTGGTGCACAAGCGTTAGAGTTTCATAATAAAGAGACTTCTAGTTTTTTAAATTCTTTAATCATTATGTTACGAGAAACGATTAGTCCTTATGAAGAAGATAGAGTAATGTACGGTGATATTCAACTGGCTAAAGAATTTATCAACTATACTCATTTAGACACAGAAATTTTAAATTAATATATAAATAGTTGATTCTTTTTTTCAACTAACTAGTGGTTTTCATGATCAGTTCAAGCCCTAGTTTGTTCATTTTTTAAAGAATATTGTCAATTGAATTCATTTCTTAAAAAAAGAGTCTTAAGAAATTTTCTTAAGACTCTTTTAGTAGAATTATTATAGAAATGATTATTCTGTAGATGTTTCTTCAGACGGTTTTTCAATGCTAACTACTAGCTTATCCTTGTCTTTATCAAAATCCATAAAAATAGAATCACCTTCGACTAATTGACTATTGACTATTTCTTCAGCTAGTGTATCTTCTATGTACTTTTGAATAGCTCTTTTTAAAGGTCGTGCACCATACTCTTTATCAAAGCCTTTATCTACAATGTAGTCCTTTGCAGTTTCACTTAAATCTAAATGGTAGCCTAAGTCTTTTATGCGAGAGAATAATTTTGCCAGCTCAATATCAATGATTTTATGGATATCTTCTCTTTCTAGAGCATTAAATACAATGACATCATCAATTCTATTTAGGAATTCAGGAGCAAAAGTTTTCTTAAGTGCCGCTTGAATAACACCTCTAGCATTTTCACTTTCTGCGTTTTTACGAGCAGCCGTACCAAATCCAACTCCAGAACCAAAGTCCTTAAGTTTTCTAGCTCCTACGTTAGAGGTCATGATAATAATAGTATTTCTAAAGTCTATCTTTCTTCCCAGACTGTCTGTTAGATAACCATCATCTAAAACTTGAAGAAGCATATTGAAAACATCTGGATGTGCTTTTTCTATTTCATCAAGAAGAATGACGGCATAAGGTTTACGCCTTACCTTCTCTGTGAGCTGTCCGCCTTCTTCATAACCTACATATCCTGGAGGAGCTCCTATTAATCTAGATATAGCAAATTTTTCCATATACTCACTCATATCTATGCGGATAAGAGAGTTTTCAGAATCAAACAATTCACTAGCCAGTACTTTAGCTAATTGTGTTTTACCGACACCAGTCTGTCCTAAAAATATAAATGATCCTATGGGTTTATTAGGATCTTTTAATCCAGCTCTATTACGTTGTATCGCCTTAACGACTTGTTGTACCGCTTTATCTTGACCTATTACTAGATCTCCTATGGATTCATTAAGGTTACTTAGTTTTTTCATTTCCTTGGTAGCTACACGACTTACAGGTATACCGGTCATCATACTTACCACTTCAGCAACGTTGTCTTCAGTTACTAAATCTTTATGAATTTTAGAGGCTTCTTCCCAAGCATCTTGTGCCTCTGCTAGTTGTTGTTCTAGCTTTTTCTCATCATCTCTCAGCTTTGCAGCAAGTTCATACTTTTGCTTTTTAACTACTGTGTTTTTTTCTTCCTTAACTTCTTCTAGTTGTTTTTCTATTTCAACTATTTGTTCTGGAACCTCTATGTTGGTAATGTGAATGCGAGATCCAGCTTCATCTAATGCGTCAATTGCTTTGTCCGGTAAAAAACGATCCGTCATATAACGATTTGTCAACTTTACACAAGCTTCTATTGCTTCTGGAGAATATTCTACATTATGATGTTCTTCGTACTTACCTTTAATATTGTTCAAAATAGCAATTGTTTCTTCTACAGATGTAGGTTCTACCATTACTTTCTGAAAACGTCTTTCTAAAGCTCCATCTTTTTCAATACTGTTTCTATATTCATCTAATGTTGTCGCCCCTATACATTGCAGCTCGCCGCGAGCTAATGCAGGTTTAAACATATTAGATGCGTCTAATGATCCAGCTGCGCCTCCAGCACCAACGATGGTGTGAATCTCATCAATGAAGAGAATAATATCGTCATTCTTTTCAAGCTCGTTCATAACAGCTTTCATGCGCTCCTCAAATTGGCCTCTATATTTTGTACCTGCTACTAGGCTAGCTAGATCTAGAGTAATAACTCTTTTGTCAAACAAGGTACGAGACACCTTTTTTTGGATAATTCGCAATGCAAGACCTTCTGCAATGGCACTTTTACCTACACCAGGTTCTCCTATTAGCAAAGGATTATTTTTCTTACGACGACTCAATATTTGAGAAACACGTTGAATTTCTTCCGTTCGTCCTACTACCGGATCCAGTTTATCATCTTCGGCCATCCTAGTCAAATCGCGACCAAAGTTATCTAAGACAGGTGTTTTAGATTTCTTATTAACCTTTTTGTCGCTGCTGGGTGAAAAGAGGTTTTCCTTACCGCCGTCCTGCATATCATCTCCATTTTCATCATCGCTAAATGAGGTTGCACTGACATCTTCTACATAACCATCTTCTTGGGAAAGGATCAATTTAAATTCATCCTTAACATTATCATAGTCTACTTTAAGTTTGTTTAAAAGCTTTGTAGTAGGATCATTTTCATTGCGTAGAATACACAATAATAAATGAGCTGTGTTGATAGAGGTGCTTTGGAAAAGTTTTGCTTCTAGAAAAGTAGTTTTTAAAGCACGCTCTGCCTGCCTAGTTAAATGTAAGTTTTTCTTTTCGTTTATTGCAGCAGATATATTTGGGTTTGCAGGACTTAAAATCTCTACCTTACGGCGCAAATTATCTAAATCAACAGATAAATTGGTTAAAATCTCAATTGCTTTCCCATCTCCATCGCGCAAAAGTCCTAGCATCAAATGCTCAGTTCCTATAAAATCATGACCTAATCGCAACGCTTCCTCTTTGCTATAGGCGATTACGTCCTTTACTCTTGGTGAAAAATTATCGTCCATATTGCTTTTTCTTTCTTCTTTAGTCTAAATGTATTGAAATTATTCTTTTCAAAAAGCATTCCGTTATATAAAAAAGGGTTAATACTTTGTCTGCTTTCGCGAAAGCGTAATAATAACAGTCTTTTACAGCATTAAAACTTATCCACAGTATGGAATTAAAAAGTGTTAATAAAAACTGCTGTAAATAGGTATGAAAGCCTTATTAATACTAGCGATTTGCTTAAATTGCTAATTGTTAAAATAACTAATTTAATATAATCTGAATTCAATGGCAGATGGAGAAAAGTTAATCCCGATTAATATCGAGGATGAAATGAAGTCAGCATACATCGATTACTCGATGTCAGTCATAGTGTCACGCGCACTGCCAGATGTGCGAGATGGACTGAAACCAGTACATAGAAGGGTTCTTTACGGTATGTATGAACTAGGTGTACTTTCCAATAGAGGTTACAAAAAAAGTGCAAGAATTGTAGGAGAAGTTCTCGGTAAGTATCACCCACATGGAGATACTTCTGTTTATGATACTATGGTACGTATGGCTCAAGAATGGTCATTGCGTTACATGATGGTTGATGGACAAGGAAACTTCGGTAGTGTAGATGGTGATCCACCAGCCGCAATGCGTTATACTGAAGCAAAAATGCGCAAGATATCTGAAGAGATGCTTGCAGATATTGATAAAGAAACGGTAGATACACAGTTAAATTTTGATGATACATTATCAGAGCCTACTGTATTACCAACAAAAATACCTAATCTTCTTGTTAATGGTGCCAGTGGTATTGCGGTAGGTATGGCGACTAATATGCCACCGCATAACCTTACAGAGGTTATTGATGGTACGGTTGCTTATATCGATAATAATGACATAGAAATTGATGAATTAATTACTCATATTAAAGCACCTGATTTTCCCACAGGTGGAATTATTTATGGTTATGATGGTGTGAAAGATGCTTTTCATACTGGTCGTGGACGTATAAAAATACGTGGTCGTGTTAGAATTGAAGAGGTAAAAGGTCGCGAGTGTATCATCGTAGATGAGTTGCCATATCAGGTGAATAAAGCTGATATGATTAAAAAAACAGCTGATTTAATTAATGATAAGAAGTTAGAAGGAATCTCTATGATAAGGGATGAATCTGACCGTAATGGAATGCGCATTGTTTACATATTAAAACGTGATGCAATTCCTAACATAGTTATCAATAAACTGTACAAGCATACGGCTTTACAGTCTTCTTTTAGTGTTAACAATATTGCTCTTGTAAAAGGACGTCCTCAACTTCTTAATGTTAAGGAGATGATCCACTATTTTGTAGAGCATAGGCATGAAGTAGTTGTTAGACGTACAGAATTTGAGTTGCGTAAAGCAGAAGAAAGAGCGCATATTCTAGAAGGTTTAATTATCGCTAGTGATAATATTGATGAAGTAATTGCCTTAATCAGATCTAGTAGTAATGGTGAAGAGGCTCGAGGTAAATTAATTGAGCGTTTTGAATTGTCAGAGATTCAAGCTCGTGCTATTGTTGAAATGCGATTGAGACAGCTTACTGGTCTAGAGCAAGATAAGCTGCGCAATGAGTACAGTGAGTTAATGGAAACGATTACTGATTTGAAAGACATTCTTGCAAAGAAAGAGCGTCGTATGCAAATTATTAAAGAAGAGCTTCAAGAGGTTAAGGAGAAATTTGGAGATGACCGTCGTTCTCAAATAGAATATGCTGGTGGAGATCTTTCTATTGAAGATATGATTCCAGATGAGCAAGTAGTTATTACTATCTCTCATGCAGGTTATATTAAAAGGACAAGTCTGACAGAGTACAAAACACAAAACCGAGGTGGAGTAGGACAGAAAGCAAGTACGACTAGAGATGAAGATTTCTTAGTAGACTTGTTTGTAGGAACAAATCACCAGTACATGCTGTTTTTTACAGAAAAAGGAAAGTGTTTCTGGATGCGTGTCTATGAAATTCCAGAAGGAAGTAAAACTTCTAAAGGAAGAGCTATTCAAAACTTGATCAATATTGAACAGGATGATAATGTAAAAGCTGTTATCTGTACACAAGACATAAAGGACGAAGATTACATCAATAGCCACTATGTAATCATGTGTACAAAGAAAGGTGTTGTTAAGAAAACTTCTTTAGAACAATACTCTAGACCTAGATCAAATGGTATTAATGCTATTACTGTTAGAGATGGAGATACTCTTCTTGAGGCAAAACTTACTACCGGAGATAGCCATGTAATGTTAGGTCTTAAAAGTGGTAAAGCCATACGTTTTGATGAGTCTAAGACCAGACCTATGGGTAGAAATGCCAGTGGTGTTAGAGGTATTACCCTTTCTAGTGATGAAGATGAGGTTATCGGTATGGTAGCTGTAAATGATATGGACTCAAATATCCTTGTTGTTTCTGAAAAAGGATATGGTAAACGTTCTAGTCTAGATGATTATAGAGAGACTAATCGTGGAGGAAAAGGAGTAAAAACTATTTCTGTTACAGAGAAAACAGGTGGACTAGTAGCTCTTAAAAACGTAAGTGATGAAGATGGTTTGATGATTATTAATAAATCTGGAATCGCTATACGTATGAAAGTGGCAGACCTGCGAGTAATGGGACGCGCAACACAAGGTGTACGTTTAATTAATTTAAAAGGAAATGATTCCATTGCAGCAGTTGCAAAAGTGGTCAATGATGAAGAGGATGAAGAGATAGTGTCTGATGATGCTATTATTACCGATACTCAAAACGATGGCAGGACTGTTGAAAACGATGATAGTGAAGAATAATAAATTTTATAAAATGAAACTTAAATTAACAATACTTTTTCTAGCTTTAGCTTCAATAGCAATGGCTCAGAAAAAAGAAATTAGAAAAATTGAAAAAGCAATTGAAAAAGGAGACTTTAGTAAGGCTCAGGAAATTTTTCAATCAATTGATGAAAGTGCTGTAGAAGAAAAATATGCAGGGTCATATTACTTTTACAAAGCGGCTAGTTTAATGGACTTAACAGGTGCGACAAAGGTAACTAATGATCAAGTGCATGAAGCAGAAGCGTCTTTGTTAAAAGCAAAGGAATTTAATTTTGAGAACCCTAAATTAGAGCCTATGTTAAAAAACATTATCGACAGCCGTAAACTAGAAATTGCAAATGAGATGGTGGCAGCTGGTAATTCAAAAGACGCATTGATTTTAGTAGAAGAGCTTTATAAAAGTAATCCTTCAAACCTAAGCATGCTTTATAATGCAGGTAATCTAGCATATTCTAGTGAGATGTTTGATAAAGCAATAGAACATTATAATGTTTTGTTGGAAAAGAAGTTTACTGGAGAGAAAGTTTCTTATTTAGCGACTAATAAAGCTGGCGTTGTAGAGGCTTTTTCTAATCAAAAAGTAAGAGATTATGCAATTAAAGCGAGATCACATACAGATCCGTCATCTGAAAAATCACCTTCTATGCTAGGTGATATTGTTTTAAAAACGGTTTGGTTGTACACGAATAAAGGAGATAAATCCAAGGCTAATCAGGTTTATGAAAAAGCTCTCAAAGATTTTCCTCAAGATAACTCGTTGAAATTAGTCAAGTCAGATATTTATTTGACCTTAGGTATGATGGATAAGTATAAGGAGGCTATCGATAATATGGATTCAGATATAACAGACCCTAGAGTATTTGATAATTTAGGCGCTGCAGCTATGAAGTCTAAAAATTATGATAGTGCTATGAGGTATTTTCAGTCGAGTATCAAATTAGACCCTAGTAATTACTATGCATTAGTTAACTTATCAAATGCTAATCTTGAAAAAGGTAATTTAGCAGAAACTTCTGCCGAAGATCAAGAGTTGTTGTACAAAGAAGCAATCACTAATTTGGAAAAAGCACATCAAGTAAAGCCAGAGGAAAAAGGTGTAGTAGCTACTTTAGTTAGTTTATATGACTTTTTAGGTATGAAAGAAAAATCTGCTGCGATGAAGGCAAAAATGTAGTACTAATTTGTATCGCTTTCGCGAAAGCGGAACATAAAAAAGCTCTTAGAATCAATTTCTAAGAGCTTTTTTTGTACGTATTCAAAAAACGTTATAATATTTTCTTTATAACCCTTAATTTGTGAGTATGAATGTTTTTATCCATGTTAAAAATACCGCTTTGATCTAATCGGTCAATTCTTACTTTTCCATGAGCGTGAATAATATAGTTATCACTCATGATAATACCTACATGTGTAATCTTACCTTCGTTATTGTCAAAAAAAGCTAAATCACCAGGTTCTGATTCTTCAATGAAACTAAGAACCTCTCCTTGTGTAGCTTGCTCACTAGCGTCACGTAAAAGTTGATACCCATTTAACCTATAAATAAGCTGGGTAAAACCACTACAATCAATTCCTAATGGCGATCTTCCACCCCATAAGTACGGAGTATTCAAAAATAACAGAGCATTATCAACTAGTTGAGTCTTATTTTTAATGCCTTTACTCTGGTCTATTTGAAATGAATCTTTTAGAAAGATACTAGAGCTTACCTGTGCACCAATGGTTACTGTACTTAACGTATGGTCTTGATGTGTAAGGTGAGCTATTAAATCATTTGAAAAAACATGTTCTTTATCAAGTAACGAATGATATTCTTCCGCCTCAATTTCAGTAAATTGTTTGTTATCTATCCAACCTTCATATTTATCATGAGCCAGTCTTATTTTAGACCACTTTTTTCTGCTCTCCAGAATTTTGAAAATTTCTCCATAAAGAACTTGTGAAACCATTTCACTAGCGTCACTAGTTTCAAGTCTCAAAGGAGCGATGGAAATCGGACAGATACCGTATCTCATAGCTTTCTTAAGATTGTAGTACTATTGCACTAGCACCACCACCACCGTTGCATATCGCGGCAGCTCCTATGGAGCCATTTTCTTGACTTAATACACTTAATAGAGTAGTAACTATACGAGCACCGCTGCATCCTAGTGGGTGACCTAATGAAACAGCACCACCATAAATGTTCACATTCTTATCTTCTAAACCTAAAATCTTCATATTTGCAAGACCTACAACAGAGAATGCCTCATTAAATTCAAAGAAATCAACATCATTTAAACTAATGCCAGCTTTGTCTAGAGCGATAGGCAATGCTTTTGCGGGTGCAGTTGTAAAATATTTTGGTTCTTGTGCAGCATCTGCATAGCTTACGACGGTGGCTATGATGTCTAATTTTAACTCTTTAGCTTTTTCTTCACTCATTAAAACAAGAGCAGCAGCACCGTCATTTATGGTTGAGGCATTTGCAGCTGTTACTGTTCCGTCTTTTGAAAATGCAGGTCTAAGAGCAGGTATTTTTTCGATTTTCACATTAGTAAACTCTTCATCGATATCTACAATAATAGCATCACCTCTTCTTTGAGGTACAGAAACAGGAACAACTTCATCTTTAAACTTTCCAGATTCCCAAGCTGCTTTAGATCTACTGTAAGATTGGATGGCATAGTTATCTTGGTCTTCTCTAGAAAAATTATGGTCAGTTGCACACAGGTCTGCACAAGTACCCATAGCTTCCTGACTATAAGCATCTACTAGTCCATCTTTTTGCATTCCGTCAATTAGAGTCGTTGGACCAAATTTCTGACCATTTCTCATATGTACGTAATGAGGTATCATACTCATATTCTCCATTCCTCCAGCAACTACAATATTTTGATCTCCCAAAGCTATCGATTGGGCTGCCATCATTATAGTTTTCATTCCGCTAGCACAGACTTTATTAATAGTAGTAGCAGGAGTTTGATCGCTTATTCCAGCACCTAACGCAGCTTGCCTAGCAGGTGCCTGACCAGTACCAGCTTGAACAACATTACCCATCAAAACCTCTCCTACAAGCTTAGGGTCTAAAGAAATTTTATCCAAGGCACCTTTTATCGCAACAGATCCTAATGTTGTCGCAGGTACAGAAGAAAGTTTCCCCATAAAGCTACCTATAGGGGTTCTAGCGTAAGATACAATAACTACTTTTTTCATGATAAAATTTTTACTTGCAAAAATAATGATTTTAATAAGTAATCAAAGACTTCCGCTAGGTCATAATCTAATTGTATTAATAAAACAATGGTAATTAAAAAGTATAGTTGTTAATTTGTTTTTATTATTACTTAGAATGAATAGTTTATATAATTATCAAAATATTACTTATCGAATTATATTGTTGTGTTTTTGTACAGCATTAACAGTTTATGTCTTTCCTAATAACAACAGATTTAAGTACGATTATAATCAAGGCGAGCCTTGGGATTATGAAACCTTATATGCGCCTTTTTCATTTCCTATAGAAAAAGATAAACAATCTCTTAAGCAAGAAAGACAATCCGTTTCAGATTTGGCTCCTCGCTATTTTAAAGTAGATGAATCTATAAAAGATAAAGTTTACAGAGACTGGTTAATAAATATGAGTTCTAGAAATACAGATTCTATAAGTAATTCAGAAATTCAAGATATAAATTTACAAGTGAAAGATATAATTTCTCAAATTTATAATGTCGGTTATTTAGAATTACCACTTGAACTAGAGGATGGGCATCCAGTTTTTATAGAGTACAATAATGAGTTAATTGCTTCTACTTACGGAAATCTATACAAACCTTCTGACCTAGGTAGTCTTAAATTTGACAAATTAAATTTTGAAAGCTTTAATTCTAGAGAATTAGTGTCAGAGCTAATTGAATTATTAAGCCCCAACCTTACCTATGATAGAGATTTAACGGATTTATCTATTAAGGAAGAGGTCGGTAAGATTCTTACAACACGTGGTGTTGTTGCAGAAGGTGCTCGAATAATAGCGCAAGGTGAAATAGTGGAAGGAGGGAAATTACAGATTTTGAATACTCTAAATAACACTTACAAATCCCAAACTTGGACAGATTCTCAGTATACCTGGAAGCTTTCTGGATATATTATACTGGTAGGTATGGCATATACTATGTTAATCTTATTCTTATGGCGTTACAGAAAAACTATTTTTGATAATTTTAGAAAGTTATTTTTCATCTTTTTTAACATTCTAGTGGTTATCATTTTAACAGCTGTGGTTGTTAATATCGATATTCAATATATTTTTGTAGTTCCAGTTTGTATTTTACCACTTATTTTGAAAGCCTTTTTTGATGCTCGATTAGGCCTATTTGCTCATGTTATCGCTATTTTTATTTTAAGCTTTATTGTTCCTAATAGCGACGAGTATTTGTTTTTACAAATGATGGCAGGTATTGTTACTATTCTTTCAAATAGTGAAATCTACAAAAGAGCTAATTTATTTCTTACGGTAGCTCAAATTATAGGTATCTATTTCTTGTCTTACTTTTCCTTTTATGCCATTAATCAAGGTGGTGTCACTGGATGGGAATGGAGCAGGTTGGGGTATTTTGTACTTTGTGGTCTTGCAATGCTATTTGTATGGCCTTTAATATACATTTTTGAAAAAATATTTGGGTTGGTAAGTGACGTTTCTCTACTTGAATTGAGCGATACCAATTCTAAACTTTTAAAAGAGCTTTCTAATAAAGCTCCTGGGACTTTTCATCATTCCCTGAATGTAGCAAATATTGCAGAAACTGTAGCCAACGAAATAGGAGCAAATGCTATGTTAGTAAGGGTTGGTGCACTTTATCATGATATTGGAAAAATGTCTAATCCTACATATTTTACAGAAAATCAAGGTAGTGGTATTAATCCTCATAACGATTTAGATCCAGAGGATAGCGCTCGTATTATCATAGATCATACACTTAATGGGATAGAATTAGCCCGTAAGCATAATTTACCAGATAGAATTATCGACTTCATTAGAACACATCATGGCGATAGTCTTGTTTACTATTTTTATTCTAAGGCAAAAGAAGATAATCCAGATGTTTCTAAAGCTAACTTCTGTTATCCCGGTCCAAAGCCTTTCAGTCAGGAAACAGCAATTTTAATGATTGCAGACAGCGTAGAGGCTGCTTCTAAAAGTATTAAAAACCCTACCTCGATAAAAATAGATACATTGGTCAGTAAAATTATCGATGGTCAGGTGGATAGCGGGCAATTCCTTAATGCAAATATTACTTTTAAACAGATAGAGACTATTAAAACTGTGATTAAAAAGAAGTTAGCTAGTATCTATCATTTACGTATTGAATATCCTGAATAATTTATCGAAAAAACTTTAATTTAAGTTTGTAGAATTACAAAATCGGCTTACATTTGCAACCGCTTTGGGAAACACATTATTTCCCTAAACATTTAGGAGAGGTGCCAGAGTGGTAATGGAGCAGATTGCTAATCTGTCGACGGGCAACCGTCGCCAGGGTTCGAGTCCCTGTCTCTCCGCAAATAGAAAACTCATATCAGTCCGATCTGATACAAATAAAAATCGGGGTGTAGCGTAGCCCGGTCATCGCGCCTCGTTTGGGACGAGGAGGTCGCAGGTTCGAATCCTGCCACCCCGACAAAAAGTTGAAAAACTTTTTTACAACCGTTTTCATCTCTCGATGAAAACGGTTTTTTATTTCTTTAGCTTTCAATGGTTTAAAAAAAAAATTATCTTTTTTCAGATATAGTTTAATGTTATCGCTTTCGCGAAAGCGATACACGACTCCTTAGTCTTATATTTAAGAATTGTTTACTACAACAAAAGAAGCATTTGATGTAAATTGCAGTGAAATAATAAGACACATGCAAAGAGATCTTCAAAACCTTCGTAAATCATATGAAAAGGATGCTTTATTGGAAAAAAACTTGCCTGTTAATCCATTTCGGCTATTTGATTCATGGTTTCAAGAAGCAAAGGAATCATTAGAGATTGATGAAGCAAATGCGATGAGTATTTGTACGTTAGGGACAGATGGTTTTCCAAAATCCCGAATCGTACTTTTAAAAGAAATTATTCAAGGGAAGTTTTTATTTTACTCTAAT
This sequence comes from Nonlabens sp., assembly GCF_965657255.1. Taxonomy (NCBI): domain Bacteria; kingdom Pseudomonadati; phylum Bacteroidota; class Flavobacteriia; order Flavobacteriales; family Flavobacteriaceae; genus Nonlabens; species Nonlabens sp. The sequence goes on along the minus strand of NZ_CBFHNM010000006.1, from coordinate 117,913 downwards.
TACACGTCTGAGAAGGGTAGTGCGATAAACGCATATAATAAAATCAGTCTTCACTTTTTTTGGCCAGCACTAGAACGCCAAATTATCATCAAATGTAAAGCAGAGAAGGTAACTAGAGAAAAATCATTAAGTTATTTTCAATCCAGACCGCGTGGTAGTCAAATAGGCGCTTGGGCTAGCAATCAAAGTACAGAAGTGATTTCTAGAGAAAAGCTAGAGCAACAGCTAGCTTATTTTGAACAAAAGTTTAAAGATATTGAAATTCCTCTGCCTGAATTTTGGGGTGGATATGCTTGTCAACCTTTAAGTTTTGAATTTTGGCAAGGGAGACCTAATAGACTACACGATCGTATTTGTTATGAACATGTGGGAAATGAGTGGGAATTTAAAAGATTACAACCTTAATGAAACGACTTATAGTAATAAGACATGGAAAATCTTCATGGGATCTTAATGTTAGAGATCATGATCGTGTATTAGCACAAAGAGGTGTTGATGATGGACATTTGATAGGTGAAGCTCTAAAAGAACTTCACATTAATCCGGATATAATCTGGAGCAGTACCGCTGCAAGAGCACTTCAAACGGCGACATTAGTGTCTGAATATTTAGATTATAATTTAACAAAGTTAAAGCTTAAAAGAACTTTATACACCTTTGACAGTGAAGAACTCTTAAATGTTATCTCTAGTTGTGATGATAGTTTAAATTCATTAATTATATTTAGTCACAATCATGGTATCACAGACCTAGTAAATAAAATGGGTAATACTAGGTTTGATAACGTACCTACTACAGGTGTGGTTGCTATAGAATTTGATACAGATTCTTGGTCTTCATTAAATAGAGGAGTTACTAAGTTTCACTTATTTCCTAAACAAATTAAATGAGTAAATACTTTAATAGAGAATTAAGTTGGCTGCGATTTAATGCGCGAGTTCTTCAAGAGGCTAGTGATAAGAACGTTCCGCTAATTGAGCGGTTAAGATTTTTAGGGATTTTTTCTAATAATCTAGATGAATTTTTCAAGGTTAGATATGCAACTATACAACGTATTCAAAGAGCTGGAAAAAACGCTACGAAATCTTTAGGAGGAATTTCTTCTGAGGATCTTTTACAAGAAATCAACAAGATGGTTATTGTAGATCAAGCACATAGTTTTGATGTTCTGGCAGAGCTTGAAGAGGAGTTAAAAAAGGAAAGGATAATTATAGTAGATGAGACAGAAGTTCTTCCTGAACATGAAGACTTCATAAGAAGCTACTTTAACGATAAAATAAGTCCTGCGATAGGTACCATCATGATTAATGATGACGTAGAGTTCCCTAATCTAAGAGATGGTTACGGTTATCTAGCAATTAGGATGGTAATGAAGGACGAATCTATTAAGTATGCGCTGATAGAAAAACCTAAATACCTCAATAGATTTGTAGTACTACCACAAATAAACGGTGATGATAGGCAGTATATTATACTTTTAGATGATCTTGTAAGGCATCGCATGCATTATATATTCAATATTTTTGATTACAAGGAGATTGAGGCGCATATGATAAAGGTGACTCTAGATGCCGAGTTAGATATGGAGTTAGATCTTAAGAAAAGTCTATTAGAAAAAATACGTCGTAGTGTCCATGACCGTAAAGATGGTGATCCAGTTCGTTTTGTTTATGATAGAGATATCCATGAGGATACATTATCGTTAATAATGAATAAATTGCAAATCGACAATAACGATAGTATTATTCCAGGTGGTAGATATCATAACAGAAGAGATTATTTAAAATTCCCTAGCCTAGGTAGAACAGATTTACTGTATTCAAAACTACCTGGTTTACCAATCAAGGATGTAAGAATCAAAGGTTCTCTTTTAGAAAGAATCGCAAAGAAAGATATTCTCCAGTACACACCTTATCACACTTTTTCAAACACCATTAAGTTTTTAAGAGAAGCCGCATTAGATCCACAAGTAAAAACTATTAAAATAACGATCTATAGACTGGCTGAAGTTTCACAGATTGCTGGATCACTAATTAATGCTGTTAAAAACGGAAAACAAGTCACGGTTTCTATTGAATTAAGAGCAAGATTTGATGAACAAGCAAATATCAACTATGCCGAGTTGATGCAAGAGGAAGGTGTGAATATGATTTTTGGCGTTCCAGGATTAAAAGTACACTGTAAAGCCTGTTGTATAACAAGAGAAGATAATGGTAAGATAGTAAGATACGGCTTTATATCTACTGGTAATTTTAATGAATCTACAGCAGGGATTTATACAGATTATACTTTATTCACGGCAAACCGTAAGATCTTAAAAGAGGTAGAACGTGTTTTTGACTTTTTTGAAGTAAACTATAAACAGCATCGTTACAAGCACTTACTAGTGTCTCCTAACTATCTTAGAAATGGAATAGAACGGTTGGTTCGTCGTGAGATCGCTTTCGCGAAAGCGGGAAAACCAGCAAAAATACGTGCCAAAATCAATTCTTTCTCTGACTTCAAAATGATAGACCTTTTTTATGAAGCATCTAATGCAGGTGTAAAAATTGAGCTGATCATACGTGGAATATGTTGTTTGATACCAGGTGTCAAAGGAATGAGCGAAAATATTAAAGTGATAAGTATTGTTGACAGATTTTTAGAACACCCTAGAGTATATAGATTTTATAATGAAGGTAAGAATGACCTTTATATTTCTAGTGCAGACTTTATGGGACGTAATCTAGACAGTAGAGTAGAGATCGCATGCCCCATTTATGATGAAGACATCAAAGCAGAAATTATAGCGACCATGGATATTTGCTGGAGTGACAATGTGAAAGCGCGTGAAATTTGTGCAGATCAATTGAATAATTATGTTGAAAATGACGAGTCGCCAGTAAGGTCGCAATATGCAACCTATGACTACTATAAAAACCAAATTCAATAGTAAATGGGATTTAAAATAATAAAGTATGGTGCTATTGATATAGGTTCTAATGCTATTAGATTACTGATAGCTACCGTTACTCTATACAATGATGAACCGCCTGTTTTTAAAAAAACAAGTTTGGTTAGGGTTCCTATTAGATTAGGTCAGGACGTTTTTACTACAGGTAATATTTCTAAAGAGAACATAACTAGGATGGTGGATTCAATGAAATCTTATCAATTACTTATGGATGTGCATAAAGTTAAAACCTATAAAGCTTATGCAACTAGTGCCATGAGAGAAGCCCAGAATGGGATGGATGTTGTTGCTCAAATAGAAAAAGAATCTGGTATTCACATAGACATTATAGATGGATCTCATGAAGCTGCAATCATTGCGATGACAGACTTGCATGCAGTTATTGATGATAGTAAAGTTTTTCTATACGTTGATGTAGGTGGTGGAAGTACCGAGTTTACCTTATTTGCTTATGGTAAAGAAGTTACTTCAAGATCTTTTAAAATAGGGACCGTCCGATTGCTTAATGATATGGTTAGGAAATCTCTATGGGATGACGCAGAGCGATGGATAAAGGAGATAACAGCGTCTTATGAGCATATCGATTTAATAGGCTCTGGTGGTAATATTAATAACATATTTAAAAGTAGTGGGAAAAGTATGGGTAAGCCACTTTCGTATTTTTATTTAGTTAATTATTACGAGCAACTGCAAAACTACAACTATGAGGAAAGAGTTTACCATCTTAATTTAAATCACGATAGAGCCGATGTTATTATACCTGCATGTCGTATTTATTTAAGAGCTATGAAATGGAGTAAAGCAAAAAACATCTACGTTCCTAAAATAGGACTCACAGACGGCATCATAAAATCGATTTTTAATGCTGATCATCGATAATTAAAAAGCTTTGTGTAATTATCTCGTTTCCATAAGTCTAATAGATTAACTTTGATTTTAAATTTTGATAAGATGAAAAAAATAATACTCTCAATTGCTCTTTTATCCTGCGTGTCCTTTGTTAATGGGCAATTTTTAGAGGATATTTCCTATGGTTTTCGATTAGGACTTAATTATTCTACTTTATCCGGTGACAATATTGAGGATGTAGATGATAGAATAGGAATGCATGTAAATTTCTTTGCAGACATCCCTATAAGTGATAGATTCTCTTTGCAACCAGAGATAGGTATTTCATCATTAGGAGTTAATGAGGAAGAGCTAAGACTAGAGAATGGTGATATCGTTCAATTTAAAACGAATTGGTTACAGGTAGGTGTTCTAGGTAACATCAACATTACTAAACAACTATTTGCTTTAGTAGGTCCTCAAGTAGGTGTAAATATAACTGAACGAGATAATAATGACTACTACAATTATGATGTAGCTGGTGTAATAGGAATAGGTTACATGTTCAATGAAAACCTAGGAATAGATGCAAGATATGGTTATGGATTCTCTAATATTTTTGATAGAGAATTTGCAGAAATTGAGGAAGCAAATAACCGATGGTTTCAACTAGGTGTCTCTTATAAAATGTAGAAAGTAATTCAATTAAAAAAAGCCTCTTCCTTAAGAGGCTTTTTTTATGCTGATTATTGAAACTTTAGAAATCCAGATCAAACGTTTTACGTAGTATATCTACTGCGGGATTCTTTTCAACTAATTTAGAAAACTTATCTTGGTCTGTATAAACGTATTTTTTAGTAACACTTTTATCAACGGCGATTTCAAAATCAATTAGATAATTATTCAGTTCCCTTTTCAAATACTCTAATATTTGACCTTGTGATTTCTCTAGGTCTTCTTTCATGGATTGATTAGGGAAACGCAAGTGAATAGTAGTTTGCTTAAGAACAGGGTTATCTGCATTAATGATACTTGCTAGAATTTGTTGACCTCTTTCTTTGAGATGTTCTACATATTTTGCCCATACAACGCTCAATTGTTCTTGAGTAAAAGGATCTTCTGGTAACTGGTCGCGATCTATTTTTTTACCTTGTTGTTGCGCAATATGTGTGTTTTTTGCCTCAATACCTTGAATAGAAAGTCCGCTTACTTTTTGCTTACTTTTTTCAAATAGAGCTTTACGTTTTTCTTCTAAAGATTTATCTATAGCAGGTGAAGGCGCACTTGTTTTTACTTCTACAGAAGTCTCTTCAGTATCGTTTTGTTGTGTAGACTTTTTTACAGCTTGATAAGAAGAAGACACTTCTTGTAAAGTACTATGTGTTTTGCTATCGGTTGATGTGGTAACAACTTGTTCGGTATCCTCTACTGTAGCTGGTTCGTTTTTCTCTGCTTTTGTAATAACAGCAGTTGCTTGTTCAAACTGACTGGCAGGAATGATGTACTTTACATCATTTTTTTTTTCTCCATCAGTATTGATAGAGGCTAGTTGCATGAGAGTTAATTCTATAAGGAGTCGTTGATTTCGACTTGATCGATAATTAAAATCGGCCTGATTTGCGATTTCTATAGCTTTCCTTAAAAAGTTGAGATCTACTTTTTTGGCTTGCTCTAGATATTTCGCCTTAGTTTGTTCACCTACTTCCAGCAGTACAATAGTACGCTCATCTTTACCTACCATTAGATCTCTGAAATGAGAAGCTAAACCACTTATAAAATGTTGACCATCAAAGCCCTTTGCCATGATGACATCATAATCAACTAGTAATTGCGGAATATTATTATCAAGCAATAAATCCGTAACTGTAAAATAAGTCTCTCTATCCAGTACATTCAAATTTTCTGTAACGGCTTTAACCGTTAGTTCTTTACCTGAAAAACTGACCACTCGATCAAAGATGGATAGGGAATCTCTTAAAGCACCATCTGCTTTTTGAGCGATAATTTGAAGTGCATCTTCCTCTGCATTGATTCCTTCTTTTAAAGAAATACGCTTTAAATGCTCACGCATTGCACTTACTGTAATTCTCTTAAAATCAAATATCTGACAACGAGATAGAATCGTTGGTATGATCTTATGCTTTTCTGTAGTGGCTAGAATAAATATGGCGTGTGCTGGTGGTTCTTCTAATGTTTTAAGGAATGCATTAAATGCTGCATTTGATAACATATGCACCTCATCGATAATATAGATTTTATATTTACCGACTTGTGGTGGGATACGCACTTGATCTACTATACTTCTAATCTGATCTACACCATTATTAGAAGCCGCATCTAATTCAAAAATATTGAAAGCAAAATCTTCGTCTGGATCATAATCACCACTCTCATGGTTGATCTTTTTTGCAAGAATACGTGCGCAAGTAGTTTTACCAACTCCTCTTGGACCTGTAAATAGCAATGCTTGCGCTAGATGATTGCTTTTTATCGCATTCTCTAACGTCTGTGTAATAGCGCCTTGACCTACGACATCTTCAAAAGTATCGGGACGGTATTTTCTAGCTGATACTATAAATGGTTCCATATGTCAAAGATACTTTTCTACTCTGTTTTAGCTTTACTTTCTATGATTATAATTTCTGTGAATTATCAACATTTATTAACTAGTTTTGCGACATAGCAGGTCGCCTTATCGATCTTGCGCAAGCGAGGTAGGAAAGTCCGGACACCATAGGATAACATAGCGGCTAACGGCCGTCGTTTTGTTTTCGCTTTCGCGAAAGCGAGATAGGACTAGTGCAACAGAAAGTATGTACAGATAATGCTGTAGTGAAACCAGGTAAACTCTATGTGGTGAAATGTCGCGTAAATCAGAGCTTGAGCGCTATCCGCGCGATTCTGAAGGGTAGGCAGTTTGAGATAGCGAGCAATCGTTATTCTAGATAAATGATGAGGTAGTTTTGCGCTGTTTAAGGAGAGGTCCTGAAACAAGTTCAGGACGAACAGAATCCGGCTTATAGACCTGCTATTTTTTATTTTTAGAATTCCGTTTGATAATTCCTTCTATCAACTTACGGTTTTCTTCTTTAGTTAAATTAGTACTTATTTGTAATCTTCCACCAGAAATTGGTCCTCCGTTAACCACAGGAGCACTGATCACTTTTCCTTCTATCACTATAAAAACTGGTGTTCTATTTTGAAATGCGACTTCTGTTGCTTTAAAAAGTTTATCATGTGCGTTCTTATGTAATTCAACTGATATTACCGATCTACCCATGATATCTAGATCATTTTTTAAGTTTTTAAAATTCTGCGCTACTATAACTGGTCGGTAGTTGACAAAATAGTTTTTATTATCAAATTCGTTGAAATATTCTAAACTTGATTCAAATTCACTTACTGAATAAATACCATCCACATATTTCTCATTAGTTCTGTTTAATAATTCAGCTTCTTCAATAGTTGGCCCATTAAGTTGAAGGTCTTTTTTTGAAAACTGAGAGCAGCTTGTGAAAAATAAAAAAAGTACTATTATTTTTTTCATACTTAAATTATTGAGAAGATCTTGTTATAAGTTCTCACTCTTCCTCACTACTAGGACCTTCAAAAAAGCTAAAAACCGTACCACCATAACGGCGCTCATTATCAAAATGCTCATGCGATGCTAGAGAGGTATGTTTAGAATGTTCTATAATTAGAATACCGTCTTCAGCAAGAAGCTCGTTCTCAAAAACTAGATTTGGAATCTTTAGAAATTCTTCCTCTTCCAGCGCATAAGGTGGATCTGCAAAGATGATATCATACTTTCCTTTGTGTTTTTCTAAAAATTTAAAAACGTCTGCTTTTATCGTGTCGATCGGGAAATCTAATTCTTCGGCAGTTTTTTTAATAAAGGCAATACAAGGGTAATGTTGATCTACTGCAATAACGCTGCCTGCACCACGACTACAAAACTCATAAGACATATTACCACTTCCCGCAAAAAGTTCTAACATCTTGATATCGTGAATATGTATTTTATGACGCAGGATGTTAAATAGCGCCTCTTTGGACATATCAGTTGTAGGTCTAACAGGTAAGTTTTTAGGAGCTGATATTCTACGACCTTTATGTATTCCAGATATTATACGCATACGATTTGTTCTAGGTAATTTGGGTAATCTTCTACATAGCTTACGTAACGCACGTATGTATATAAAAGATCAAAGAGTTCTTCTTGTTTTTGTTCTACACACAAAATCATCTTCATGGTCTCTGGATCGAGGCTGTTATGATGTGTGGTGAACATAGTGTAATATAAAATATCTTCAATGGCGTCATGAGGAAATAGGTTGTGTGCTACTAATTTCCCATTATTAAAAATGGTAAGATAAAAATGACTTTTCTTGATATCCAGATATACCTGTGGTTGCAGTGCTGTTATTTCTTTACTTCTCAGCTCTAATATTCTCGAACTATAATGAAAGTATTCATAGCTGCCGTATTTTTCAAAAAAGTAATTATTGATATTAGAAAAGGCAATATAAACGGTATGAACATCCAGAGTCCCTATATGTTGATCAACACTTAAAACATCAGTTTCTAAAATTCTAGAGTTGTATTTCAAATAATCAATCCCTTGATCTTCTTTATAAATAGAAGCTGGGACGCTGGTAAATATGTTGTGATCGTAGAGCAGTGTAGCTTTCGCGAAAGCGGCATCTAAAATAGCTTCTTCCTTAAAGCAATCTTCTATAGATTGCAAAATCTCTATAGCGTTAGCTGGATGTTTGAACTCTTTATGCAAAGTGTCTAAAATACCAGATGAGTTATAGATATAAAAAGAAAGTCCATCCTGATGAATCAGGACGGACAGTTTCTTTATGGTGTCGTTAGGACTAGTTGTCGTCAATTGCATACTGTCTAGGCCAGTTACCACTAGTTGTGATCTCGTCTAGGCTTCCTACAAATATAGTAGGTCCGTCAATAGACTCTACACTTTTTGCTTCAAGCTCATCTTTCACAAGTCTCTCTGGTTGATCAAAAAGGATGTCTTTCTTTTGCGCTACAAGACGGAAAACAGGAACTCTATTTTCTTTATCAATAACCACATCTGTTTTCATCTCGATCGATCCAGGAGCTCCTTCTATTGTATTATACTTAAGCAATGAAGAAATATCTACATTCTTAAAAGAATCTTTAACTGGCTGAAAACCTAATGTATCTATGAGAGTAATTTCTTTTTTGTATCCATTAGGGTCGTCTGCTCTTAATCTAAATTTAAGGTTACGTTCCTCATCAATTACAGTGCTATCACGTTTTTGAGTAAGTGCAAATTGCGCTGTATCTACAAAACGAGCTAATTTATTAATATCATCTGTATAAGTACCAGTAATGTCTTTATGAGCTTTTTGAGCATCACGTATCAAAATAAGTTGCGCAACTACTTCTTTGTAGCGTTCTTCTTTTGCCGCTTCAAATTTTACAGGCTCTTCAATGGACTTATACAACTTGTATCCAAAAAAGCCACTGATCAGCAATAGTATTACAATTAATACAGGATGTAATTTTTTAGGAATCTTGTTAATAAATACGGCTAATAGAACAAGAACTATCAGGCCTAAAACAAATGCTATAATTAAATTGAACATATATGAATGGTTTATTACTGTTTTTTCAACGCAAACAAATCTACAATTTTTTTTCGCTCGTCCTAGCCTGAGATATAAAATTTGAGTTAAGTTTATACTCAGTTTTCCACAATTGCCAATGACTCCACAAGAATTTTACAAAATACTACTTTTAGATTTTCCTTTTAATCCTACTAATGAGCAAGATAGAGCCTTAGAGTCGCTAGCAGACTTTATTATAGATAAAAATAAAGACCGGCTCTTTATGTTGCGAGGTTATGCAGGAACTGGTAAAACTACTTTAACAAGTACCATTGTTAAGAGCATATGGAAGCTTAAAATGAGTTGTGTACTGCTCGCACCTACAGGAAGAGCCGCAAAAGTGATCAGTAATTATGCAAATAAACAAGCTGCCACGATTCATAGAGAAATTTATTATCCTAAAGGACAAGGAAATGGTGGTGTACAGTTTACGCTCAAACAAAATAAGCATCGCAATGCGCTTTTTGTGGTGGATGAAGCCTCAATGATTCCAGATGTGGCCGCAGAGAATAAAATGTTCGGCGGTAATGGTTCTTTACTTGATGATTTAATTGAATACGTTTATAGTGGAGTGAATTGTAAGCTCATGATTATAGGTGACACCGCACAATTACCACCAGTAAAACTGGATGTTTCTCCTGCACTAGATAGTCAGTTGATAGAACAGCGTTATTTGAAAGAAGTTACAGAAATAGAGTTAGACGAAGTAAAAAGGCAAAGTGCTAATTCAGGAATCCTACTCAATGCAACAGGAATACGTAATCAGATACTGCATGAAGAGTATGACTTTAAATTTGATGTCGAAAATTTTACAGATATCAATAGATTAATTGATGGATATGAAATCATGGATACCATTAATAGTGCCTATGATTTTCATGGTCATGAAGAAACAGCCATCATCGTAAGATCTAATAAAAGAGCAAATTTATATAATCAGCAAATTAGATCTCGTATTCTGTTTAATGAAAACGAATTATCACCAGGTGATTATTTAATGGTAGTGAAAAATAATTACCACTGGTTACAGCCATCTAGCGACGCTGGTTTTATTGCAAATGGTGACATTATTGAAGTGTTAGAAATTTTTGCCTTTAAGAATATTTATGGTTTTCACTTTGCAGAAGTAAAAGTGCGTATGGTAGATTATCCCAAAATGAAAGAGTTTGAAACCGTTCTTTTAATGGATACACTAACCTCAGAATCTCCATCACTTACTTATGACGAGAGTAATAAACTCTATCAAGAAGTGCGCATGGATTATTTGAAATTACCTAAATATAAACAATATAAAGAGATTAAAGAAAATCCATTTTTTAATGCACTTCAGGTGAAGTTCTCTTATGCTATTACCTGTCACAAATCGCAAGGTGGACAATGGGAAAATGTGATCATAGAACAACCTTACCTGCCCGAAGGACCAGATAAAGGTTATTTAAGATGGTTGTATACCGCAGTAACTCGAGCCAAATCAAATTTGTACCTTATAGGTTTTAAAAACGATCACTTTATAGAACATTAATATGTCAGAAATTATTTTAAGCATTTGTCTAGGAATTGGTCTAGCTGCAAGTGCTGGTTTTAGAGTTTTTATACCGCTACTTTTTGCAAGTATTGCTGCCTATTTTGATGTGATACCACTTCATGAAAGCTGGCAATGGGCTGGAAGTCTTACCGCAGTGATTGTTTTAGGTGTTGCATCCATTGTAGAATTGTTAGCTTATTACATTCCGTTTGTAGATAATTTACTGGACACCATTTCTGTTCCTCTTGCTGCTGTGGCCGGTACTGTTGTCATGGTAAGCGTTGCTGCAGATATGAATCCTGTATTTACATGGACACTCGCTATTATAGCTGGTGGAGGAACTGCAGCAGCCATTTCAACAACCACTAGTGCGGCACGAGCAACCAGCACGGCAACAACCGGCGGTTTTGGTAATCCATTAATTAGCACAGTAGAGGCTGGTTTCTCTAGTGTATTGTCGGTTTTATCGATCGCTTTTGCACCTCTTGCTATGATCGTAGTGTTTTTTTTATTGATAGGAATTAATAAAGTGTATAAGAAATTATTTAAGAAGAAAAAGGATGAAGTTGCCGTAGGATAATGCTTTATGATTTCATATTTTTATGTTTAATATCGCTTTCGCGAAAGCACGCACAATTTTAACCTTATAACGATGTTCTCCATTTTTAAACCTAAAAATGCTTCTTATAAATTATCTGATGATAACACATCATTAATTATCAAGGATTTTGTAAAATCTAAATTTTTAATTATTGTTTTATTAATGCTAGTTTCTAGTTTTAATTTATGGTTTTTTACAAGAGAATTTGGTGGGTTCTTTAATGGGCTTGCATTGTTTGTTTCTTTAATAGCAGTCGTTCATACTTATCTCATGTTTACCACTCAAGTCACTGATAGTAAAATTAAGATAGACTCGATTGACCATTTATTCTATCGCGATACTGGTCGAGTGCAGTAAACTTCCATCAAACTTAAAAATGGCAAATATCGCAATGTGATTTTTGAAACAGAGGCAAATAGATATAATTTTGTCCTCTTTGTAAGAGAAGCTGGCATAGAGGTAAAAGTCATAGAAAGTAGATTACCTTTGTTGCCGCTTAATTATTAGTGTTTTATGGTATTTAAAAACTTCTTCAAAAACAAAAACTCAGAAGTCTCTTTTAATCAAGTGGATCAATCTTTTGTTATTGAAGACAATGCAAAAACTCAAATTTGGTTTTTGAGGATATTGATGGTTTTTAATTTTTTATTCATGACAGCCTATTTTATAAGATCTGAAGATCCTAGCTATTTGTTTTTGATTGCAGGTGTTTTCTTTTTGATCGTATTTGTTTTGAGTTTTTTGATTAGTTCAGTAGCGCAATTGGTTCCTTTAGATCAGATTAAACATTTGGTCTACCGTAGAAATAACAATACTGCAACTTTAGGGATCAAAATGAAAAATAACAGGTATAGAAATTTATACATATATCAAGTAGAAGGAGCAGAAGAGATTGTAATTTTGTTTAGAGAACAAAACATTATTATCAAAGAAAAGAAATTCTTATTCTCTTAAAATTAAAACAGATTCATTGAAAAAAATAGCCGTAATTCCAGCACGTTTTGAAGCCAGTAGATTTCCTGGTAAACTCATGAAAGATCTATGTGGTAAATCTGTGATTTTACGCACGTATGAAGCAGCTTTAAATACTAGACTATTTGATCAAGTTCTGGTTGCCACAGATAGTGACTTGATTTATAATGAAATTATTAATAACGGTGGTGAAGCAGTTATGAGTCATAAAACTCATGAAACAGGTAGCGATCGTATTGCAGAAGCTGTTGAGAATTATGAAGCAGACATAGTAATCAATGTTCAAGGAGATGAACCTTTTACAAATAAAGAAGATCTAGAAAAATTAATTCAAGTTTTTGAAAAAGATCAAAAGAATGAAATTGCTCTTGCTTCATTAATGCATGTGATAGATGATTTAGAAGATATTCAAAACCCCAATAATGTAAAGGTTATTACAGATTTGAATGGTAATGCCATATACTTTTCACGTTCTGTTATCCCGTATCCCAGAGATCAATCCATAGAACAGTTAGTTTATAAACATATTGGCATTTATGCGTTTAGAAAAGAAGCATTGATAGAGTTTTATAATCAAACGCCTACGCCGCTAGAGTTATCTGAAAAAATTGAGTGCATTCGTTATATAGAACACGGCAAGAAAATAAAAATGATTGCAACTAACCATCTAAGTATAGGGATAGACACTCCAGAAGATCTAGATAAAGCACGTATGAAATGGAAAACAGTAGAAAATAGGTAAATTAGAAAAGGCTCTTATAACTTTAAGAGCCTTTTTTAATCATATCGATTCTTTAAATAGCAATTCCTACCGGAAGCATATCCTTGTATTTCATTCTAAATTTACGAACAAAACCAGCTATTTTAGGATGAGTAGGAACTACTTTAAGTTCTTTTTCATCTCTAATGTTATCAAAAACAAGAGTTAAAAATTCATTTCTAAAATCATTATCGTCTTCCAGTTCTTCTGGTACAATATATTTAGTTAGAAATATCTTGCGTTCTTGTTGTGCATATTCAATTTTTGCAAATAATTCTCCTTTGCGGCCTTCATACTGGCGTAAAAAGGTGTTGTCCGTAACTTCTAGAGTTGAGGCAGTTTCCATATACTTTTATTTTAACTCATTAATATCTATCAAATAGACAATCACTAATTTTTTTAAAGGTAATTTTATGGTCGATTAGTGAAGCGAGTAAAATTATTTTCTAATTATCTTCAAAGATAGTTCAAAATTGATACCATTAAACTAGTTTAAATGTTAAAGCATTGATGTAACCTATTGCCTTTTTTATGAAACATATTTATCTCATGCCAGGAATGGCTGCCTCTTCTTTAATTTTTGAAAATATTAAATTACCTGAAAAGGATTATACCATGCATTATCTAGAATGGATCATTCCAGAACCTAAGGAAAGTCTCACTTCTTACGTAAGTAGATTATTAGTTAAGGTGGTGCATAAAAAGCCAGTACTTTTAGGTGTATCCTTTGGCGGCGTTATTGTTCAAGAAATGGCCAAACAGATAGAGGTAGAAAAGCTTATTCTAGTTTCTACAGTAAAATCAAATAAAGAGTTTCCTAGAAGAATGCGCTTTTCTAAAACAACAGGTTTACATAAAATATTACCTACAAGCCTAGTTCAAAGTTTTGATGTTTTAAGTAAATACAGTTTTGGTATCGCGCCTAAAAAGATAGAAATGTATAAAAAATACCTTTCTGTAAATAGCTCTATATATTTAGATTGGGCTCTTGATACCATAATGAATTGGGATCAAGAAGAATCTATACGAGATTGTATACATATTCACGGTGATGAAGATCCGGTCTTTCCCATTAAATACATTGATCAATGTATTACAGTTCCAGGTGGAACACATGTTATGATTGTAAACAGATTCCGCTGGTTTAATGAACATCTACCAGCTCTTATTAGTTCATAAATCACTAGAATACCTTTTGTTAAAAATAAGATTGTTATCACATCTTTTTTATCTTTGAAAAAATTACTTAAATAGATGAAAAAGATACTTTTAGGTGTTGCTATTGCTATAGTTTTTATATTCACCATAAGTGCCATACAACAAGGTGGTGGAACAGCTACAACAAATACGAATCCAGCTATAAATACAGCAGTTGATGGTAAAGTTGAAAAACGTGTACAGGATTATAATGTGTACAGTGTCAATTTGCCTAAAAAACTTGATTTTGCTGGAGAAACAGTACCATTAAATCAACCTGATATAAGAGAGCGAGTAGATCGAGAGTTTTTAGTAAACACCTACTGGCAGTCTAATGGTATTTTATTAATTAAAAGAGCACAAAAATATTTCCCTATCATTGAACCTATTTTAAAGGAAAATGGCGTTCCAGATGATTTTAAATATTTAGCCGTTATTGAAAGCGGACTACAAAATGTTACTTCTCCTGCAGGAGCAAGAGGTTTCTGGCAAATAATGCCTAGAACAGGTAGAGAGTTAGGACTAGAAGTAAATGATAATGTAGATGAGCGTTATCATCTAGAAATGGCAACAAAAGCCGCATGTGAATATTTAAAAGAAAGTAAAGAGAAATTTGGTACTTGGACGTTAGCAGGTGCAGCATATAATGCCGGTAATGGTGGGATCAATAAACAATTAGAAGCTCAGGACGTGGAGAGTTATTACGACCTATTGTTAGGTGAAGAAACTGGTCGCTACGTATTCCGTATTTTGGCAATTAAGGAAATTCTTAAAAACCCAAAGAATTTTGGTTTTAATGTAGACCCTAGCCATGGTTATGATCTAGTTCCTACTAAAAAGGTTTTAGTGGATTATGAGATAGATGATCTTTCCGCTTTCGCGAAAGCAAACAACATCAATTATAAAATACTCAAAATTCACAATCCTTGGTTAAGAGAACCAAAGCTGAACAACGGATCTAAAAAAGAATACTTCATATCAATTCCTGAGCCCGGTTATTACAACTAAAAAATGATAGACTGGATTCTAAATAATAAATGGACATGCTTACTTATAATTAATTATATCATAGCCTTAAGTGCTGCCTTTTTCTTAATTAGAAGTAATCAGAATCCAAGAAAAACATTGTCATCGCTTCTATTTTTAGTAGCGTTTCCCTTTGTAGGATTGGGTATTTATTACTTTTTTGGTCTAGAATACCGTAAATCAAAGATTTTTAAAAGAAAAGACCTAACAGCACATGATCTTGTTAAGCAATGGAATAACCGTTTGCATCTTTCAGATGAGAAGCTTATTGAGTATGAAAACGATTTTCTTGAAGATCGCATAAAACTAGTAAAACTTTTAAATCATAATCAAGCTGCTGTACTTACTCTTAAAAATGATTTAAAAGTTTTAATCAATGGTCAGGCTACCTTTAATAGCATTTTCAAAGATCTAGATCAAGCAAAAGATCATATACATTTAGAATACTTCATTATTACAGACGATCGTATTGGAAATGCGTTCATCGATAAATTAATTGCTGCAAGGAAACGAGACGTAGAGGTTAAACTAATATACGATTCTGTAGGCAGTAGTCTTTCTAGAAATGCAAAACAAAAAATGGAGCAGGCTGGAATAGAGTTTCATGCCTTCATGCCAGTTATATTCTCCAACGTTACACGTAAAGCTAATTACAGAAACCACCGTAAGATATGTATCATAGACGGCCATATAGGTTATCTAGGTGGTGTAAACATAAGTGATGATTATGTCAACGATCCAGAGAATCGATCAAAAACATACTGGAGAGACACACACTTGAGAATAGAAGGTCATGCAGTTAAAAGTATGCAGGTGCAATGGCTTCTTAATTGGTATTTTGTTTGTGATCACATTAAAGAAGAAACGGACCTTATTATTCCAGACTCCTACTTTCCTGAAATTGATGAAAGCAAGAATAAGCCGGTACAAATTGCAGCAAGTGGACCAGATACAGATTGGGCTAATATTATGGAAGCTATTTTTATGGCTATCACAACGGCAGAAAAAAGTATAAAAATTACTACTCCTTATTTTATACCTAATGAGGCAATATTGACCGCTTTAAAAAGTGCTGCACGGTCAGACGTAAAGGTTGAAATAATGGTCCCTAAAGATGGAGATAGTTGGGCTGCGCGATATGCTAGTCGTTCTTATTTTAGAGAGATATTAGAAAGTGGTGCAAAGATTTACTGGTACCATCGCGGTATGTTACATGCAAAGACAATGGTTGTTGATGAAGAATTTGCTACCATAGGGACTTCAAATATGGATTACAGAAGTTTTGATATTAACTTTGAGATCAACGCATTGATTTTTGATGATCATATATCCGAAGAACTTAATGAACAATTTGAAGAAGATTTAAGTCATTGTGAAAAAATAATTCTTGAAAAGTGGCTTAAAAGAAGCAAATGGAATAAAATTAAAGAGTCTTTTTGTAGATTGTGGGCTCCTTTACTATAACCACCATGAAACCCAAAAAAATGACTTTATCAACCATACTTCTCTTAGTAATATTAGGACTGTTAGCTGGCGCTTTAAGTGGTAGTGTAGGAGTAGGCGGTGGCGTTATAATGGTGCCTCTTGCGATCTGGTTTTTAGGATACTCACAACATCAAGCACAAGGATTAAGTCTTGCTGTTCTTGCTGTTCCAGTAACCTTACTTGCTGCCTATACGTATCACAAAAATGGACATGCATTAGACTGGCGTTACGTACCTTTTATTGCTATAGCTTTTGTAATAGGAAGTTATTTTGGTTCTAAAATAGCTATTAATATCAACCAGCAAATGCTTAAAAAGGTTTTTGGAATCATCTTAATAATTGTTGCTATAAAAATGATCTTTTTCTCTAGCGCAAAAGGAGTTAGTTAAGAAAACCCTAACATTAATTAAGATGCAAATCAACGACATTTGTGTACACTAAAAACAAAAGATTTTAAAATGAAAAAATTACTATTTATTTTCAGCTTATTGTTAGTTGCTACTGCGGTTAATGCTCAAATCGACGCACCACAACCTAGCCCAAAGGCAAAAGCAATGCAAACTGTAGGTTTAACAGAGGTAACTCTTGAGTATTCGCGTCCAGCAAAGAGAGAGCGTGAGATTTTTGGAAATCTAGTTCCTTTTGGTAAGTTATGGCGAACTGGTGCTAATCAAAATTCTATGATTACTTTTTCTGATGATGTAAAATTTGCTGGTACAGATGTAAAAGCAGGTACTTATGCGGTTTATACAAAACCAGGTAAGAAAGAATGGACAGTTATGTTATATAGCGATACTAATAACTGGGGTAATCCTGGAACATGGGATGAAGATAAAGTAGCCGCAACTGCAACAGTAGAAACTTCTAAACTTAAAAATGCAGTTGAAAGCTGGACAATGGCAATTAACGAATTAACTATGGAAGGTGCGCATCTTCAAATGATGTGGGATGATACTATGGTTGCAGTACCATTTACAGTTCCTACCGCTGCAAAAACGCAAGCTAGTATTGATAAAGTAATGGCTGGGCCTGCTGCAAATGATTTTTATAGCGCTGCCACTTTTTATTTAGATGCAAACAAAGATTTACAACAAGCTTATGAATGGATTTCTAAAGCTGTTGAAGCACGTCCAGAAGCATACTGGATGCATAGAAAGAAGTCCTTAATTGAAGCAAAAATGGGTAACAAATCTGCTGCTATTGCTACTGCAAAAACTTCTTTATCTCTTGCTCAAAAGGCCAATAATATGGATTATGTAAAATTAAATACGGATAGCCTCAAAGAATGGGGCGTGAAGATGTAAATATTTATTGATCATATCTCTTTCGCGAAAGCGGAACCAATTAAAACCGTTTAGAAATTTTCTAAACGGTTTTTTTAGTAATCAAATTTCTGTTACATGAGATCAATCAAACATTCTCTCTTTAAGCTTTATTTAAGTATATAAAAAAGTAGATTTTCAATATATGCAAATGCCAATTCTACTTAAAGTAGGATTCTCGACAAGGAACAATAAGCTTTTGGAACTTGATTTTAAGGAGATACAAATCCTGAAGAATTAATAGAAACAGATTATAGAGTTTGTTGAATTTTCTACTTAGTGAAGAAGTACGCACAGTCTCTTATCTTTATACCTATTCAAAAGTAACTTTTGAATATTCAGAGATTACTCATTTTAATTTAACCTAATCTACAGATTTTCATGAATTATCTAAAGAAAAGTTCTACGAAATCAAGAGCAAAGCAATAGAGGTACTCTCTATTTCAATGTATTAAGATCTAAAATTTCTTTAGAACGTAAATGAAGGTATTTCATAAAATAGTTACAAAATCAACCCAATTTTATTTTGTGCGATTTTGTAATTTATATCATAAAATAAGTAATCGTTTAACTATTTTGAAACTCAAATTTAGACATATCTTTATGAGTAATCGTACTTATAATAAATGCAATTCCTATAGTTAAACAAGCACCTAGTGGATTAAGCCATAAGAAAGGAAGTATTTCTATCCCTTCAACAAACTCATGAAGGATAGCACAGGCGGCCACAATTACTTGAGAGATACAGGCAGCTATAAAAATCGCATTACCTTTAATCTTTTTAAAGTAAAAAGCTACTAAGAAGATTCCTAAAATGGTACCATAAAATATGGAACCTAAGAAATTAACCAGTTGGATAAGGTTGTCAAATAAAGAAACAAAACTGGCAAAAAATATGGCAATAATACCCCATATTAGAGTAAACCACTTACTCATATTTACATAGTGATCATCATCTTTATCTTCAGTTTTACTAAATCTTTTATAGATATCAACCGCAGTAGTAGAACTTAAAGCATTTAATTCTGAAGCGGTTGAACTCATTGCAGCACTTAAAATTACTGCGAGCAATAATCCTATTAATCCTTTCGGTAAGTGATTAAGAATAAAATGAATAAAAACAAAATCTTTATCGTTAGTCTCAATACCGCTGTCTGCTTTTTCAATAAGGGATCGTGCATTTGCTCTATTTTCATCTTCTTGTTTTCTTAAATAATCTAAAGCAAGTTCATAATTAATGATATCCTCAGATGCAGATGTGCTTATTGCGGTAGCATATTTTTTCTGAACGCGTTGTTTTTCCTCAAGGATTTCTTCATGCCTGGACTCTAGCCTGCTATACTGTCCGGCATAAGCACTTTCCTTTACTGCCTTTTCTGCTGCAGGATTAAAATTAAGTGGTGTAGAATTAAATTGATAGAAGACAAAAACCAGCACACCTACCATAAGAATAAAGAACTGCATAGGTACTTTAAGTAATCCATTAAAAAGCAACCCTATACGCATTTGGGAAACAGATTTCCCTGATAGGTAACGTTGTACCTGCGATTGATCTGTTCCAAAATAACTGAGCATTAAAAATGTTGCTCCAAAAATGGCGCTCCACACATTATAACGATCGTCTAGTGAAAAGTCAAAATCTAGAATTTGCATTTTATCTGCACTGCCAGCCATAGTAAGTGCATTATCAAAGGTCACATTATCTGGTAACTGAGTTACTATTAAAATAAACGCAGTAACCATTCCAGCCATGATAACAATCATTTGCTGCTTTTGGGTAACGTTAACAGCTTTAGTACCACCAGATACTGTATAAATAATGACTAGAATACCTATAATAATATTTAAGTACTTTAATTCCCAATCCAGCACTGCACTAAGAATAATAGCAGGTGCATAAATAGTTATTCCTGCAGCCAGTCCACGTTGTATTAAAAATAGGATAGAAGCAAGGGATCTAGTTTTAAGGTCAAATCTTTTTTCTAAGAATTCATAAGCCGTATACACTTTAAGCTTGTGATAAATAGGTATAAATGTCACACATATAATAATGATCGCTATAGGAAGGCCAAAGTAGAATTGAACAAATTCTAATCCATCAGTGTATGCTTGCCCTGGTGTACTCAAAAATGTGATCGCACTAGCTTGTGTAGCCATGACAGATAGTCCTACCGTCCACCACCGCGCATCGCCACCTTTAATATATTCTTCACTTGTCTGTCTTCCACGAGTTTTATAAACACCATAGAGTACGATAAAAGCTAGCGTGCTTACTAATATGAACCAATCAACTATTTCCATAAACAGAGCTTATAAAGTAAAATAATATCGCAAAAACTATATTTGCAATAATTACAAGTGCGTACACACGATTCCATTTTTTAGAGTTTTTTTTGCCCATCTGTTTGCTCAATTGGTTGGTTTTTAACTCCTATACTAATCATGTTTGCCAGTAATCTATACGCTCCAGAAACTCCAGCAGGTAATTCTCTAAAAAGACTCAAACCTGTATAAATGATATGTCCTTTCCCATAGTCTGCAACAATAAGACTTCCCTTAGTCATTTCTTCATCTTTATCGTTCATTCCTAAAATAGGAGTGAAGGCAGGATCCCATTTTTCTGGAAAGTAAAGTCCGCGTTCTTGCACCCAACCTTCAAAATCTTTTGAAGTAATCGCATTTGGGACTGATAATATTTTATGATCTGGCTGCAGTATTTTTACATCTGCGTTTTCGTCGGTTACTCGCTTTCGCGAAAGCGTAATAGGCAAAGGACCTAAAACATCACTATCAATTCTTCTACTCGTATTGTATTGCATGAGTAGGGTTCCTCCATTTTTTACATATACATCTAGTCTAGGTTGCAATGCCTCCATGTTCTGTGCAGCAACGTTGAAAGCTCTTATTCCTACAACTACAGCATCATATTTAGAAAGATCATTAGGAACTTCATCAGGTTCAAATTTAAAAACTTTACTACCCATCGCTTCTATGGCTTGTGCTACATCATCTCCAGCGCCATTTATATAGGCGACTGTTCTTGCTCTATTTTGAAGTCCTGGTTTTACTACTTGAGATTCATTATTTCGCACTAATTGTTGATCTGGTATGTGATCATAATCAATTTTAATAACTTCTTTAGAATAGGATTTTGAACCTACTTTAACAAGTCCAGATATAAGTCCGCGTGACGCATCTTTAGGTGGTTGGACAATAAAAGTATATATCTTCTCTTCTCCTTTTTCAAGATTAGAAAAAGTATATTCCGTAGGTGTTAATTTCCAGCCATCAGGATGACATAGTTCTAAACTACCTTTTTCAATCTTCTTGTTTGCTTTAATGGTAACTTGAATAGGTTGTGCTGCATTACCAGAAAATACATATACTGGGTTTTCAATGCTAACAGCAATTTCTGGTATAATATGAAAAGGCTCATTAACTTCACCTCTAACAGGATCGGTTCTCTTATGAATGATAGGAATGTCTTTGTATAGTCTTATGCCTTGCAATTCAATGAAAGCTCTTACGATAAATTCAGGTTCTGATTCTGGTTGACCTGTGAGTGTTTTATTCTTAACTTGATACATGCCTAGAGTTCCTTTTTCCTTAAGATAATAAGGAGTAGAGGCGTCATATATTTCTGGAAATTGTAATGTCGCTTGTACGTTTTTACTTTCATTTTTTAATAACAAGAAGGATTCATTTTCCACTTGAATCAATTGATTGGGAAGTAAATTAATTTTAAACTCTTCGTTGGAACGATTTGTAACTTCAATTTTAACATCAAGTTTTTCTCCTGCCGTTGCAGAAGGTATATTAACACTAGCTTCCACATAGAAACCAGTCAAGTCTAATAAAATTTGATCCAGTTCTTCTAACTTGATTCCTTTCCAGTGATCTTCTTTTAATTTCTCAATACTGGAACGTAACTGGATCAAAGCTGGAATGCTAGCAGTAGGTTGTTTAAAGTTATAATTAGAGATAATAGAGTTGAGTTGGGTCTGAATGCGACTGCCACCTTTAACACGAGTCCAGGTAGTATTTATTCCAGAAAACAGATCAGATTTATCTGTAGGAAAAGAACCTTTCAAAAATTCTAAATATTCAGTTTGTGATCCACGTGAACCAGTACTACCAAATCCTTGAGATTTATGCTTACTTCTACTTAAAGCAGCAATTTCACTGTTAGATAATCCTTTATATGGATAATAGGTACCTGCCTCAATTTCTAATAGATTGGTCTTATCTGCATTATCAAAAGCCTCTTGACTGCCATAAAACCACCAGCTGGTATTAAAAAATACACGTTGTGCTTGCCATGTATCTAGATCTTTCAGTTGATTTGCATAAACGGTTTTATCTGTGGCATATTCAAAAACTTTCATACTTAACATGGCACTAGTGGTATGATGCCCATGAGTGGTTCCAGGAGTGCGATGGTTAAATCTATTGATAATTACATCTGGCTTAAATTCTCTAATTATTTGAACCATATCTTCCATCACCTCTTGCTGGTTCCATATTTCTAAAGTTTCATCGGGATGCTTTGAGTAACCAAAATCATTTGCACGCGTAAAAAACTGTTGCCCGCCGTCAATATTTCTAGCTTCTAATAGTTCTTGCGTTCTTATCATTCCTAATTGCTCTCTCAACTGTGGACCGATAAGGTTTTGTCCACCATCACCACGTGTTAAAGAAAGATAAGCAGTGCGAGCCATTTTATCGTTTGCTAACCACGATATCAAACGAGTATTTTCATCATCTGGATGTGCAGCAACATAAAGTGCTGTTCCTAGAAAACCTAGTTTCTCAATTTTGTGAAAGATTTCGGCAGTATTAGGTTGCTTGTGCGCTAGTCTATTCTCCTGAGCAACAGTCGTTGATAAGAATAATAATACAATCGTAGAGGTAAAAATAAAGTTCTTCATATAGGCTGTGAAGATAGAATTTTCAAATCTTAAATTTTTGTGAAGTTTTGCTTACAAAAAACATATACATTGAGCTTCTTAGATTGTAGAAAACGTTTTATGAAAGCTAGATTCTTATTAATGTAATACTAGTGATGAGACCATCTTCTGTGTTTTCAAGCACAAACCTGTCGCCTGAAAACCTTTTAACTTTACCAGAATTCCAATTTTGTTCGTAATCTGACCAAAACTCTAAATTATTCTCTTGTAACCTAAAAGTTAAAGTCTCTGATTCAGGTTCTTTACAGTCTTGATCAAAATAAATGGTTGTTGTTACCTTATCATCTTCAAACTCCATTGTGTTCATTTTCATGCAAGAACTGGCTGGTCCTTCACCGTCTATTTCTTCTGCATCAAGTCCTTTAAACTCAATTTTTACAAAATGCCATTTACCTTGTAACTCAAGGATGGATTGTGCATCAGTGAAATAAGAAAAGAAACATTAGTATTAAAAAAGTTAGCCACTTCATATTGATTCATTTATTTAGTTGAAAGTAAATTAATCTTTTTTACAATAAACATTGACTTTAAACATTGCGCTTTCGCCAAAGCGAGAATAAGAAAAACTTAAATACTTTTAAGCTGATTCTACTTAATAGGGATATTACGATGCATACCGCTTAAAATCAAAAAAAGTCCGTAACAGGCCAATCCAGCGGCTACAGTTCCCATGATAACCGCACCATATTGAGCATTGATAAACTGAAAAGCAGCATCAGCTCCTTTAGGAAGATTTTTGAGTCCGTAATAAATAGATCTATACATGATTTAAGAAAAAACGGCAAATACAATACCACGACTAAAACGTACTACACGACCTAAGAGCATCAAATATTTGTATTGAGTTTTAGTTAGATCTTCTTGATGTATCATTTGATTCATCATTTGCGAGAACTAAATCCACCATTCATTTATTGCGCTAATAGCTAGTCCAGTAGCTATAATAAAAACAATGACTTCACCCCAAATTGATTGTAACAATAGGATTTTACATCCAGAATTACCTTCATCATCTGGCATTCCAAAAAGTAGCTTTAAACAAGTAAAAAGAAGTAAACAATATCCTAAACCGTTAATGAAATAAGCTGCTCTACGGAATAAAGGTTTTTGATTAGAGCCATCATAATCTTGTTTGTTAAAGGTTAGGTAAAATCTAGAGAAAATATAGCCTGCTAGTCCTATACTCATTAAGAACATCAAAATTCTACCATAAGATAATCTAGAGATCCATAACAATACATCATCACCGCTTTTTAACGCATAATTAAGTTGAAAAGCGGTGATCATAGCCATGATTCCGATTAATGCAAAAACAACTCCTTTAGTGGCAATTCCTATTCTACTATATTTTCTGTAATTTTTCAATACGTTCTCTCTACCTCAGAGATAGTAAGTAGTTCTACTGTTGTAGAAAAATCAGAACAACTATAACAAAATTTTAGTTCCCTATCATTTCTGTTATTTTCTGCCACATTTCATCATGAAATAAAACAGGTACAGGTTCTTGTGCAGAGCTACCGCCCATGCGTATCACTACCATGTTTAAACTAGGCACTACATCTATAAACTGACCATCTTTACCTAGAGCACTTATCATATCTGAAGGACCTGCTGGTGTTACTGCAGATGGAATGGTGGCTGTAGAGCCTGGAAATCTTAAGGAGTTTTTTCCATTCAACCACCAGAGGTAACCATAGGATTCATTAATAGGTTGTGAGGTGTTGATCATGGCGGTAAAATAGTTACTGTCTCCTAAAACAGCAGTTCCATCCCATGTCCCTTGATTTAAGGTAAGTAACCCAAAACGTGCTGCGCTTCTTGCATTGCTAAAGAACAAATTACTGGATTGAGCGGTATTAACCCAAAGTCCCGACATGCCTATTTTATCTTTTATTGCAGTAGTTGTAAACTCATTATTAGTAACTCCTGTTGCTGCTTCTAGAATATCATGCGTGATCAAGTAGGTTCCGTTATGGTAATACCATTCATTTCCTGCATCTACAAGATAATTAAAACAAGATGGGGCATAACAATCTTCATTAGTTACATTAAAATCTATTCCTGTAGTAAAGGTCAAATGATTTTTTATGGTAATTAAATCCTCTTTGTCCTGTGGCATGCTGGTCCATCCAGTTCCTAAATATTCCGATGTTTTATCATTTATATTTAAAAAGCCTTCTTCTTGTGCTATTCCTATTAAAGTCGCAGTAAGTGATTTTGCAGCACTAGCCCAGTACCAGTTGCTATTCATATCAAAGGGTTGTCCTAGTAAATCATTATTCCAGTATTCCTCAACCACGACCTTACCATCTACTAAGACTATAAAAGCTCTCGTTTCATTAGTTTCTAGAAAGGTATGGAGTTCATTGAGTTTTTGAGTGTTCCACCCTAAAGTAGATGGAGTAGTGGTTTCCCAGTTTGTTCCTGTGATAGGTGGGAAATAGGTGAATTCATTTAGGTCTTCTATATTATCAGAATTGTCTGGCGATGTGCAAGAGGAAAGGAGAATAATCCATACAGTTATGGGGAAATACAAATACTTCATCGGGCTTGCTTTTAAGATTACAATGATAATGATTTGACTATAAATAAATGTAAAAGTTTATAGAGGTCTGCTAGAACTACGTTATCGTTTTCGTAATTTTGCAAACTATAAAATGAGAATATCATAATGCAAGATCAGACTCCATACGTTCCAGTTAACAAAGTAAGAATAGTAACGGCTGCCAGCCTTTTTGATGGGCATGATGCTGCTATTAACATCATGCGCCGTATCATACAGGCTACTGGTTGTGAGGTGATTCACTTAGGTCACGATCGTAGTGTAGAAGAAGTGGTAAATACTGCTATTCAAGAAGATGCAAACGGTATCGCCATGACCTCTTATCAAGGTGGACACAACGAGTATTTTAAATACATGCGTGATTTGCTAGTGGAGAAAGGTGCTGGACATATCAAGATCTTTGGTGGTGGTGGTGGAGTAATTCTTCCTTCAGAGATCAAAGAACTTATGGATTACGGGATTACACGTATTTACAGTCCAGATGATGGACGCTCTATGGGACTTCAAGGAATGATCAATGACCTTGTGAAGACCTGTGATGTTCCTGTTCCCGCTTTCGCGAAAGCGGAATTAAACGGAGAATTGCTCAAAAATGACGTTCCTACCATAGCAAGATTGATCTCGCTAGCTGAGAATAGACATGAAGATTTTGTAAAACACTTTGCAGAAGCTGATAAAACAGAAAAGCAAGCACCTGTCCTAGGAATTACGGGAACTGGTGGTGCAGGAAAATCATCATTGGTTGATGAATTAATCCGCAGATTTTTAATTGACTTTCCAGAGAAAAACATAGGTATCATATCAGTAGATCCATCTAAACGTAAAACTGGTGGTGCTTTATTAGGAGATAGAATACGCATGAATGCGATTAACAACGATCGTGTGTATATGCGATCGCTTGCGACCAGACAGTCCAATCTAGCACTTTCTAAGCATGTGCAAGAAGCCGTAGATGTGTTGAAAGCTGCTAACTATGATTTAATCATTTTAGAAACCAGCGGAATAGGGCAGAGCGATACTGAAATTTTAGAACACAGTGATGTTTCTTTATACGTCATGACACCAGAATTTGGTGCGGCAACGCAGTTAGAAAAAATCGATATGCTGGACTTTGCAGATGTGGTGGCGATCAACAAATTTGACAAACGTGGTTCTCTCGATGCATTGCGTGATGTAAAGAAACAATACCAGCGCAATCACAACCTTTGGGAAGTAGATCCTGAAACCTTACCAGTTCATGGAACCATTGCAAGTCAGTTTAATGATCCAGGAATGAATGCTTTGTACGAGGCGTTAATGGCTGAGGTGACTAAGAAAACAGGTGTTGATTTAAGCTCTAAAAATGAACTTAATAAAGCGCAAAGTGAGAAAATATTTGTCATTCCGCCAGCGAGAACTCGATACTTAAGCGAGATAGCAGAAAGTAATCGTGCTTATGATAATACCGCAACCGTACAGTCTGAAGTTGCTCAAAAGTTGTATGGTGTTTATAAAACTATTCAGACTGTTTTAAGTTCAGAGTTCGGAGTTAAGAGTGCAGAATTGATGGATGAAAAGGGTCTGAATGAAGAGTTACTATTAACTCATAACTCTGAACTCATAACTTTATTACTCGCCCAATTCAATAAATCCCTAAAAGATCTCGATCCATACAATTGGGAAATCATTACCACATGGGATGATAAAGTAAATAAATACAAACAACCTATTTACGAATTCCAAGTACGCGATAAAGTCATCAAAATTGAAACGCATACAGAATCACTTTCTCATAAAATGATTCCTAAAGTGGCGCTACCTAAGTACAGCGCATGGGGCGATATATTGAAATGGTGTTTGAAAGAAAATGTGCCAGGAGAATTTCCATATACTGCAGGACTGTATCCGTTTAAGCGTACTGGAGAAGATCCTACCAGAATGTTTGCCGGTGAAGGTGGACCAGAACGTACCAATAAGCGATTCCATTATGTGAGTTTGGGAATGCCTGCAAAGCGTTTATCAACGGCGTTTGATTCTGTTACGTTATACGGTAATGATCCAGGATTGCGACCAGATATTTATGGTAAAATCGGTAATGCAGGTGTAAGTATTTGCTGTTTAGATGATGCTAAAAAACTCTATTCAGGATTTGATTTATCACATCCTATGACTTCGGTATCGATGACTATTAACGGTCCGGCGCCTATGTTGTTAGGATTCTTTATGAATGCCGCAATCGATCAAAACTGTGAGCGATTCATAACAGAAAACGATCTGGGCGATAAAGTAGAGGCAAAGCTCAAAGAAGTTTATGATGATAATAATGTAGAACGTCCTTCTTATTTAAACGCTCAAGGCGAAAAAGTATATTCTAAAAATGGTGCGGTAGATACCAGCAAATTGCCTGAAGGAAATGACGGTCTAGGTTTAATGCTTCTCGGCCTTACAGGAGATCAAATTCTTGATCCAGCAGATTATGCACGTATCAAGATGGAAACTCTTGCACAAGTGCGTGGAACCGTTCAGGCCGATATTCTAAAAGAAGATCAGGCACAAAACACTTGTATTTTCTCCACAGAATTTGCCCTACGTTTAATGGGTGATGTTCAGCAATATTTCATAGAAGAAAAAGTGCGCAACTTTTACAGTGTATCCATATCTGGATATCACATTGCAGAGGCTGGAGCAAATCCTATCACGCAACTCGCCTTTACACTGGCAAACGGATTTACTTATGTAGAATACTACCTAAGTCGTGGTATGGACATCAATAAATTTGGTCCTAACTTAAGTTTCTTCTTCTCAAACGGTATTGATCCAGAATATTCTGTAATTGGTCGTGTGGCAAGAAAGATTTGGGCTAAAGCGATGAAGAACAAATACGGCGCCAATTCTCGTGCACAAATGTTGAAATACCACATTCAGACTAGTGGTCGCTCACTACATGCACAAGAAATAGACTTTAACGATATACGTACGACATTGCAAGCGCTGTATGCGATTAATGATAACTGTAACTCGTTACATACTAATGCTTATGACGAGGCGATCACCACACCTACAGAAGAATCTGTAAGACGTGCGATGGCCATCCAGTTGATTATCAATAAAGAATTAGGTCTTGCCAAAAATGAGAACCCTATCCAAGGAGCATTCATCATTGAAGAACTTACAGATCTTGTAGAAGCAGCAGTTTTAGAAGAATTTGACCGCATTACAGAACGTGGTGGTGTTCTAGGAGCGATGGAAACCATGTACCAGCGCAGTAAGATTCAAGAAGAATCCATGCACTATGAGATGCTGAAGCATACAGGTGAATTTCCAATTATAGGAGTAAATACCTTCCTTAGTTCAAAAGGTAGCCCAACCGTTTTACCAGCTGAGGTGATCCGTGCAACAGAAGAAGAGAAACAAGCTCAAATAGCTATTAAGGATAATTTACATGCCGCTTTCGCGAAAGCGCAACAAGAACAATTATCTGCAATCCAAAAAGCGGCTGTTGCTCAAGAAAATATTTTTGAGCATCTAATGGAAGCTACCAAGATTTGTACACTAGGACAGATTACAGAGGCGTTGTTTGAAGTAGGAGGACAGTATAGAAGAAATATGTAAGCAGACTCTCGGCTTTGCTTGTAAAGCCATTGAGGTCGCTTATCCCGATGAGCAAAGCGATATCGGGATCTGTTTATCCGAAATTTAATTCAAAATCTGTTATAATTTTTGATCATAAAAATTTGATTGTAAAAGGAAGTTTTAAATAACGAATAAAGTAAATCGAAATTCAGTAACGTTTTACTGAGGAAGTTAAAAAGTTTATGAGTAGTAATGTATACGATTATGTAATTATAGGTGCAGCGCAGGCTGGACTGTCAACGGCGTATCATTTACAGAAAAGGAATAAGAACTTTTTAATCGTTGATGGAGGAAATGAAATCGGTGAATCCTGGCTTAATCGCTGGGATTCTCTAAAATTATTTACTACTACAGAATATAATCATCTACCAGGTTTTGAGTTTAATGCACCCAAAGGTCATTATCCTAGCAAAGTTGAGGTAGCACAGTATTTTAAGAATTATGTAAATCATTTTTCATTTCCAGTTCAATTAAATACCCTAATTACTTCAGTATCAAAAAAAGATGGTGTTTTTCATTTGGACCACGATAAAGGATCTTTTTATGCAGTGCAAGTTATTATTGCTACAGGACCTTTTCATACACCTTATACACCACCATGCCATCGCAATATTTCAGAATCTGTGGTGCAGTTGCATAGTAATTATTACAAAGGATTATCCCAGTTACAAGATGGAGATGCACTGGTAGTAGGTGCTGGCGATTCTGGATATCAAATTCTCGACGAAATATCTAAATGTGGAAAGAGAAAAGTATATTTCTCTGGAGACACAACCGTAAAATCCATACCACAACAATTCCTAGGTAAAACCATCTGGTGGTGGTTTACTAAAAGTGGATTCTTAAGTTTTAATAAGTACAGTTGGATGGGGAAAAGGATCATTTCTTCTAGACAGCCGGTTATAGGAACTGATGTTAGAGGTATTCTAGCTAGAGCAAATGTTGAAGCGGTAGGAAGAACTAAAAATGCGGTAGGAGACGAGATTATCTTTGAATCTAAGAAAATAGATACTATCAAAAATATCATTTGGGCGACAGGCTACCGACCTAATTTTTCTTGGATTGAAGACTTAGAACTGGACGAAGATCATTATCCTAAAAATTACCGCGGTGTCAGTAATATAGAAGGTTTAT
Source organism: Nonlabens sp. (assembly GCF_965657255.1). NCBI lineage: Bacteria > Pseudomonadati > Bacteroidota > Flavobacteriia > Flavobacteriales > Flavobacteriaceae > Nonlabens > Nonlabens sp. The sequence goes on along the minus strand of NZ_CBFHNM010000006.1, from coordinate 87,314 downwards.
ATTTTATAGGATTGCCATGGATGTATACTAGAGGATCGGCCACTTTAGGCGGTGTTTCTAAGGATGCTGCGTATTTAATAGAAAGATTATTAGAGGTTGAGAATGAGGTTTTAGTTTAATGAAACAGGTATTATTTTACAACTGATTACAATCTTTGTAAAGGAAATTTTTCTGTTATTAGTATTCGAAAGGTTATTTTAAAATAAATATATCATTCTATTATTGGGAGTTTATTTCGTAACTGTTCAAAGAGGTTTAGGTCAAAGGGTAGAGAAAGTGATTGTTGAGTAAGCACAAACACGATTTTTATATTAGCAAAGCCTTTTCTTATGAAGAGGCTTTCGTTTTTGTTCTCGCTTTCGTGAAAGCGAAATCACCTCACCACATACCACCTCAAAACTTCTCCATTTAAAACTGATATCTCAAGCTGATATTAGGTGTGAAAGGTAAGCCGAAGTTGATATTCTCTACAACGCTTCCGTCCTGACTAGAAACGCTATAAAACCTTTCGATTTTGTTGCGATAATTAGTGATATTGCGCAGTCCTAACTGGAGCGATAAGTCATTTTCTCCTAACTGGAATTGATACTTTACAGTAGCGTCTAGTCTAAAATAGTCAGGAAGTCTAGACTGATTTGTGCCGTCAAAATTTACCAGCGTAAATGATCCATCCTGACGTGTAGGATCGCTAGTGATTGGTCTGGTAAACGGCAGTCCTGTTCTATACTGAGCGCCTACACTTAATTCTAGATTAGTATGTGGAACATAGGTAATACTGGTCTGTATGGAATGCCTAGAATCTGTAGTCGCAGGGAAATCAGGTGGCGTAAATGCTTGAAAATTAAAATCGTTCACACTATAGGTATAACTCATCCATGCATTTACTTTTTGTAAACGTTGCTGGGCAAATAGTTCTACTCCAGTACTGCGATAATCACCTAGTGAAAGGTCTGTGTCTAAATTGCTGAATAATCCACGACTTTGCGCAGTGATATCATTTACTTGCTTGTGGAACGCTTCTAGTTTTAAGGTCGTATTTTTTTTATGATAGTTTAGTTCGCTAGATGCTTGTAAGCTTGTGATAATAGGAACGCCTTGTTCATCTGCGACGCGCCAGCGCCTGTTTTCTACTCCTAGAAAGTCATTGTCGTAATCTATGATTTGAGCGATGCTTTGGCTTTTAAATTCACCTCTCGCGCTTAATGTTACAGATGGTGATAGTTTAACGTGCGTGTTGATTCTAGGTTCTATGATCCATCTATTAAAGTCCTGATAGTAATTAGATCTAATACCAGTTATGACTTCCCATGCATTAGGTTTGTGAATGGATAACTGAGCCCATGTGGCATGATTTAAAAGTACTTGTTTTATACGACTAGAGAATGCAGGGTTATCTACTACCGTACTGTTTAATGTTCCTAGCTCGTAAAAATGATAACCGGTATTTAAGGTTATATTTTTTCCTTGTTCGTTAGTTGCATTATTGAATTGATAACTCGCATTGAATTTAACGCCATTTTCTATCACTTCATTTAATTGTTCAAGACGCTGGTTACTACTAATTCTACTATCAGACGCATTTACATTAAACTGACTTAAATAGGCCATAGCGTTTATAGTCAACTTACTAGAGAGTTTGCCCGTATAACTAGCGCTTAAACCTGTGTTGGTTTGATTAAGGTTGCTTTGAAATATTTGCGATGGACTGGTTCCTAATAATTGTTCATCATATATTAAATCATTGGAGATATGAATTCCATTAAATCGTAATTGATGGTTTTTATTAACGTCGTAGAGTAATTTTAAGTTGGCATCATAAAATGAAAAATTAACAGCACTGTTGATATTATTACTTTCATTACTTTCTCCTGTGATCTGACTATTCTGGAAGCTACGTTGTGCAAATAGCTCAAAAGTAGGTGTCCTGACTCCATCTGTAATAGAACGACGCAAGGCGATATGTGTTTCTAATTTTTTTGAAATAGGTAGTGTTAATCGAGTATCTGCACTTAACAAATCCAGACCTATAGTTCCCTCAAATTTTCCTAAAATCTCATCATTTGTATTCATTAATATCGTACTAGAAACACTATCTCCTAATGAAGCATCGGTTCCATTTTTAATGACGGTAATGTCATTTAAAGCATACGGATTAAAAGCGCTTATAAGGCCAAAAAAATGTCCTGTATGATACATTTTTATACCATCCCAAATAATCAGGTTTTCATCATTACCGCCACCTCGTACATTAATATTAGAGATCGTCTCATCTGTACTTTCAATTGCTGGTAAAGACTGGATGCTTTCCAGTGCATCTGGACTGGATAATCCTGCTAATGATCCGTATTGTGATACATTGATCTTAATATCACCACGATCTGTATGATAGATACCACTGGTTAAAATAGGTTGTAATACGACTGGCGCTAGCAAATTGATATCAGACTCTAGATCCAACTGAATACAGTCAGATTCACTGCCTGTAACGGTATATTTAATTATTTTATAACCAGCGATGTATAATTGCAGTTCCTTCTGATTTACCGAGTTAAAGTAGGCGTAACCTTCCTCATTAATCATTACAGCCTTACTGTTTATAAGGTTTGTGACTGGTTGATCCATTAAGGTTATACCTAACTCAACATCATAAAATGTAAAGCACAGATTTTTTTTTGACCTATTAATAGCGTAATAACGATCTGATATTTTAGTGATTTTAATGGGTAGTTGGGATTCCAATTGCTGGATACTCGTTTGAATTTTTAAATAATGATGTTTTCATCGTAAATACACCATCTGGAATGATGATCAATGGAAACTGGGAAGTGGATCGTGATGATGACGATCATGATGAGGCTGATGATGATGGAGACGATGATTTCTATGATGATATTGAATTAGATATAGACATTAACGGTTTGAATCCTATTGATTTACTAGATGATGATCATGAAATTTTTAACATTACTGATAATGAAATCATACTATCTGATGATGATAGCGATGATAATGATATCCGTATTGAAGTAACTGATTTACCACAAGCGGCTCAAGATTACCTGACTCAAAATCATAATGGTGTGCAAGTATGCTATGTGGAAGAAGAAGAGGATAATGACGAAATTTATGACTACGAAGTAGAATTAGTGGATGGTACTGAGTTATATTTTGACGCAAACGGGAATCTGGTAGATCAAGACCTAGATGATGATACAGGATGTGATGATGATGGAAACAACATCGATAGAATTGTGTTCACTAGAGTAATCTAAAATACATCAAAATTAAATAAAGCTCCATTTATCACATGGAGCTTTATTTAATTTTATAAATTAGATACTAATTAAAAATTTCATTGCTTGTCGCGCTTTTTTATATTTGCAAGATACGATCCAAAATGATGTTAAATTGCAATTATCAAAAGCTATAGTATTTTTCGTTTTAACAGTAAATCTCAGTCTCGCTCAAGACAGCATACCAAAGCCACCAGAATCTAAATGGGCAACATGGGGAAGAGTGAGCTTTCTTTTTAATCAAAGTGCTTTTAATGCAGACTGGCAAGGTGGCGGAGTTACAAATATTTCTGGGGACATAGGTGTTAGTTATGATATACAATACAAACGCAAACGACTGTCATGGGATACAAAACTAATTACAGAATTTGGCTTATCACAAGTTAAAGAGCAGCGTTACCTGCGTAAAACAACGGATCGAATTGATATCAATAGTATTCTAGGAAATCAAATTAATCAAAGTAACTGGAATTACAGTACGATTTTTAATTTTAGATCTCAATTGATATCAGGTTATCGGTTTTTTAATCGAGAAGAAACTAATCCAGATGGTTCTATAACCACCATACAAGACCGTGAAGAAACATCAGGTGGTTTTTCACCATCTTATTTTCAATTAGGTTTAGGTGTTTTATGGAAAAAATCAAAAAATTTTAATCTCAACTTAGCACCAGTTACAACTAGACTTATTACGGTTTCTTCTAATTTTACAAATGTAGATGTCAACGATCCAGAAGCCTTAGAGAACTATGAACCATTCTTTGGTGTGGAGGCAAATAAAACTTCTCGATGGGAAGTAGGTGCCGCATTACGTGGCTATTCTAAATTTGAAATTGCAAAGAATATTCATATGGAGAATGTCATAAGCCTTTATAGTGATTATTTAGATGAACCAGAAAACATAGATATTGATTACTCGCTTAATTTCTTTTTAAAAGTGAATAAATATATCAGCGGTAATTTTGCCTTTCAAGGTATCTATGATGATAATACGACAAAAGGATTTCAAATACGCCAAGTAATCGGTCTAGGTTTTAAATATGATTTAGGAGAGAAGCCTCAACCTAAAAAGGCATAAAGTATAGGGCACTTTATGTTCTACTCTTTTGTAAAAGTACATTGTAAATTTATTACTGGATGTTTAAGTAGTTAAGTTTCGCTTTCGCGAAAGCGATATCGCAACAATTTAACTATATTATCTTCTAACAAATTGAAAGACATTTATTTATCTTTCAAATATTCACAAAATGATCAGAAAAACATTTCAAGTTTTAGGTCTTATCGCTGCTTTATTGAGCCTAACTCCATTGATAGTAGCAGACTACTGGTGGATCAAAGTATCTGACTTTCCACATTTACAATTGTCTGGATTTACATTACTAGCGATTATTTTATACTTTTTTACGTTTAATCCTAAATGGGTCAACGACTATGCATACATTACTATTTTAATGGGTTGCTTTTCAATTTTCTAAATTTATTGATTATACACCATTTGTAGCTACAGAAGTTTTAGACAGCACAGCTGAAGTAAATGAAACTAATATTCTAAAAATATATACCGAAAATGTTTTACAGGAAAATGACAAAAGTGGTAAGTTAATGATAGAAATCAGAGATAAACGTCCTGATTTAATTGTTTTTACAGAAGTAAATGAAAGATGGAGTGATGATATAAACAAAAAAATAGGTAGTGAATACCCATTTAAAATAGAGCAACCTCAAGATAATACGTATGGTATGTTGGTTTATTCAAAATTAGAGTTAAGTGAAGGCAAGGTGCTTTTTAAAGTTGATCCTAAAATCCCTTCTATTGAAGCTAAAGTAAAAATGAATAATGGTCACAAATTTCAATTGTATGCTCTTGACCTAACGCCACCTATGCCACAGCATAATCCTCTAATTACAGATCGCGAGAAGGAATTAATTTTAACGGCAATTGCCAGTAATAAATCAAAAATTCCAGTGATTGTATTGGGTGATTTTAATGGTGTAGCCTGCACAGATAGCACACAACTTACAAAGACAATAGATGGACTTCTTGATTTACGTTTAGGAAGAGGATTTTACAACACCTATCACGCGCAATATCCTATCTTTAAATAGCCACTGGATCTTATGTTTTGATATCTTTTGAATTTAGATTAAAAGATGCTGTTACAGGTGTAGATTTTGAAATTCATCACTTCCCATCTTGGGCTGTTCTAGCTTACGAACCTGATCTAGCTGCAGAGCAAACGCCTATAAAACCAACCAGAGAAGACTGGCAAAAAGTTAAAGATCAATTGAAAAAATCTGGTATGGAAAGTTTAATCGATATACCTAGTATGATGAATGATGCTAGTGACACTATCACAGATTAAGCCTTTTGAAAGTATTATTATATTTAAAGTAGATTAATTTTTGTGCTGTTGTAAATAAAAATTCATTAAGGCCACTTTACAATAAGTTTATTGCTTCAGGTTAGAGTGATAAGTTTTTATCGATTATGGAATAACTCAAACCTGCAGCAATTATTCCTAGTACAACACTTAAAAACAAATATGTAATAGCAGATGTATAAGAGGCATTTTTAATTAAAAGTAAAAGTTCTGCACTAAACGTAGAAAATGTTGTGAGGCCACCGCAAAATCCAACTCCTAATAGTATATACCAATGTTGTGCCATTTGTTCTTTATGAAAAGCTGCTAGAAAACCACCTAAAAGTAAACAGCCTATAATATTTACAGATAGTGTAGGTATCCACTTCATTTCATTATAATTGATTAAAGTAGATATATAATACCTTAAGCTACTGCCTATTCCACCACCTAAAAAAACGAATATAAGTGTCTTCATTTATTGAATGGATATGTAGATTTCAGTAAGATACTCTGCTGGGTTTACAACAAGCTTAGGATCTATTTTGTAGATTTCATAAGGTGCTGCATCAGATTTTAATAAACCATTTTGATCAATAAATTCTTCTCCTTTTCTCCACGCTTCTGGTAGATTTTTGTAAGCACCTTTTAATGTCACTTTTACGGCTTTAGAAGGTTCTTGATAACTGCATAAAACCTTACTATCTGTTTCTGTTATCTCTCTATTTTGAACTGGAATTGCTGCAGAAAATATAACATCTTTACTCAATGGATCGTTCTTTTCATAAATAATTCTAGGCATCCCATATAGGTCTATTTGATTGCGTTGCATATAAGACATAATATTTTGCAACATTTGCGCCATAAGATCTGGAAGATTCTCTTTATTAGAACTGGTTGACATGTATAGAAAATAGCCGCCACCTGTTTCAATAATTCCATCAATATTAGTGGTGTAAATGTCCATATTTTTTGTGATTACAGCTTCTATATTTTTAAGTCCTTTTTCATAATCTGGAGTGATTTCTGTTTCTATATAAAAGCCAAAGATCTCGCTTATTACTTTATCTAGTAATCCTTGTTCTCCTTTAATGTTCCATGTTAATTGTGTTCCGTTTTCTATGGGTTCTAAATTCATAACAACCTCGCTGTTTGATGATGTCATGCCGTTTTCATAGATCATATTAAATGTAATGGACTTATCCGGTTCTATACTGGTGATAGTCATTGTACCTGTTCCGTTAGGACTTGTAAAAGAATAATTAGCATCTATACCTTGAGTTTGTTTCCCCATAATTGCCGATACCTCTTTATCCTTAAGTAATGGATACCAATTGCTCCATTGTTTAAAATCTTTGATTTGATCAAATATCAATGAAGGAGGCGCGTCTATGCTTTCTGATTTCGTGATATCATATTTCCCATCTTTAATTGAAAAATATACAGCACCACCTATGAATAAAATAAGTATTAGTATAAATATATATTTGACAGCTTTCATAAATGTACGCTTAGAGATTCAAAGATACAATTATAGATGATTAAGATTGTTGCTATTTTCTTAAGAGAAAGACAGTTGATGAAGTTTCCCTTTCGCAAAAGCGAAATTGAAATAAGGTTTAAATAAAAACTGCCGGAAGAAATCCGACAGTTTTAGCGAAAGTTACAATGAAATGAACTTTCTTCCCCTTAAAATTATATATAGTTTTGGTTGGTTAGTACTAAACTATACGGTAAAAGTAAATGAACGCCTCTAATTTTAAAATACCCCATATTGGGTATTTTTTGTTAAAGTTCAGTTTCTTTCTCTATTAGAGTATTCAAATGAAAATTATAAGGATGCAATTTTATATGTATTAATCTTATAGCTGGATCATATGGCAGCGACTGAAAAGGTGTTTTAAAATTCTAAATAGCTGTTGAATATATATTCAAAAAAATAAGCCTGTTTTAAAAAAAAAAAAAACAGGCTTGAGTGATTTAAACAATTCTATGGTTTATCTAAAGACACCACTCGGGAAACTAACCATACTTTCTATACCATCAGCACCTATTGCTGCAACTCCAAAAAATGAATTGTCTATAACAATTTCTTTCAATGTATATTCAGTCACATTACCTACATATCTGGAATGGTCCCAAGTAGGACTTGTTGTATCACGCCAGTAGATTTTATAGCCTACAGCGTCTTTGACTTCATCCCATTTTAATTTTGCATCTGCTTCAACAATTCCACCTATTTTAACACTTTTAGGTCGAGTAGGAGCCCATGCTAATTGTGCAAGATTAATGGCGTTGACAGCTGTCAGTTTTCTAGCGTAAGGGAAGTTTACATGTTCGACAACATCACCATAAGCAATTCCATCTTCTTTTCTGATATCTTGATGTTGCTGGGTATAATTTTCATGAGCTTCCATTATGCGTATTCCAGGAAAACCTAAATCTGCAAAAGGTCGGTGATGTCCACCACGACCAAAACGATCTAGTCTATATACCATCATAGGCTTCATCTCTGGCATATAAGTAATAACAGAATTATGAATATAACGTGCCAGTTGTCTAGATATACCATCTACTTCACCACCATAAAAACGTCTTCCAGCTTTTTGTCTATCTGTGTCTGTGGGATCTGTAGGTTCTGAGAAAATTCTAAACTCTCGATTATCAATCACTCCATCCACACCTTTAATATTACCAATCATGTCATTATTTAAAAAACCGATAACATTCCATTCTTTTTTCTTTGCATATTCTGCTAGTCCTTTACCACCAAAAAGTCCTTGTTCCTCGCCACTTAATCCTACATAAACAATGCTATTTTTAAATTTGCGTTTTGAAAGAACTCTTGCTGCCTCGATCGTTCCTGCCATTCCACTAGCGTTATCATTTGCACCAGGTGCATCAGTCGTAAAATCCATGGTGTCACTAGCACGTGAATCTATGTCACCACTCATCATCACCATGTTGTTTGGGTTTTCTGTGCCTCGCTGTATGGCTACAACATTAACCACCCAGGCATCTTTAGGTATACGGCTTCCCATATCTTTAGTGACATAATCTTTTTGATAAAAAACCTCAAGACATCCACCACATTCTGCAGATATTTTATCAAACTCTGCTTTGATCCATCTTCTAGCGGCACCTATTCCTCTTGTGTTTGAAATCGTATCAGAAAACGTATTTCTCGTACCAAAACCAGCCAGTTTACGTACATCTTTTTCAATTCGATCTGCGCTTACATCATCAATGATTTTATATAAATCAATTTGATTAGAGCTAGGTATTTGAGCTAGACATGCAGTGCAGGCAAGTAATGTAAATAGTAAAAATCTCATGTATTTATTTTTGGTTAAAGATAATGAGTGATTCGCTTTCGCGAAAGCGAGATGAATAAAAGCTTTTTTTATCTATTCTTTTATTTCAATTTTACATCTACTTCTAATCAATTGAATAACATACATCTATCCTCAATTTCATCAATGGAATCTACTTTCAATAGTTTCACTTAATACTTCACTAGTCAGACATTACTAAAACACATAAGATAAATAGCTAAAATAATGTAGCCATATATAATATTATTAGGAATATAATTAAAGGCTGCAAAATAAAAAAGCCGCTCTTGATCAAGAGCGGCTTTATATTTAAAAAATAATTTTATCCTTCTTTGTGTATTTCCACCTGATGTGGATAAGGAATTTCAACACCTATGGCATCTAGTGCAGGCTTAAAGTTTTTTTGTAAATAAAAGTTGACTGTCCATACATCATCTGTAAGTGTATAAGGTCTTACAATAATGTTGATAGAACTTCCAGCATTTTCTGTTACTTCAACTACAGGTGCTGGCTCTTCTAAAACAAGAGGATGATCAGTACATAGCCTTCTTAATGTTTCCAGAACTTTAGGAATATCTGCATCATAACTTACACCTATCATAGTCTCACATCTTAAAATACCTTCAGAGTTGAAGTTTACAATGTTACCATTAAGTAATGGGCCATTAGGTATTATAGCAAGCTTACGGGAAAAGGTAACAACTTTAGTTTGTAATATATCAATTTCCTTGATCGTTCCTGTTATACCTTGTGCTTCAATTGTGTCACCTACCTTGAACGGTTTGAATAGTAGTAATAAAACTCCACCAGCAAAGTTAGATAATGAACCTTGTAGAGCAAGTCCTATAGCAAGTCCTGCGGCTCCTATGATAGCTGCAAAACTTGTAGTTTCAATACCTAGAGTTCCTATAATGCTTATTATTAACAATATCCATAACAGCCATTTGATTAGATTTAAAGCAAATTTTTCTAAAGTTATATCATATTCTCTAGCGAGCATGAATTTTCTCGTTAATTTTAAAAGTCTTTTAATAAGCCATCTTCCTATTACAAAGATGAGCAACGCTTTTACTAAAGGTGTTCCATATTCTAGAATAAGTTCAATGCCTTGTTCTAATTTAAAGTTATCAAAAAATTCTTTCATAATGAGCAAAGGTAGTGGTTCAATAAAACAAGCATGTTTATGATTTGTTAAGAATTGTGATGGATTTTTAATTATATAAATTCCGCTTTTGCGGAAGCGGAAAAATTCAAATTCCTATAAAATTAAAAACCGCTGCAACAATAAAGTGACAGCGGTTTCACACATTTAAAATTAAAGTCTTTAGAAAGGATACTTATTAGCATCGGTTACTCTGTCTGCAATTGTATTTCTTAATTCTACAATATTAGGTAACTTAGTATATTTAGTAAAACGTTTGAGTCCCATAAGCATCATACGTTGTTCATCACCTTCTGCAAAGCTAGATATACCTTCTTCAGCTCTTCCCTGTACAATTTTAGTAGCTTGATATAAGTACAATTGCGACATCGCGATCTGTTCTTTCTGTTCTTCTACACTTTTACGAGCAATATTCTTTTGAGTTCTTAAAATAGCACTTTCTGCCATATAGATTTCAATAAGGATATCTGATGCTGCAAGCAATAGTTGTTGATTTTCTTCTAGTTCTGTTCCAAATTTCTGAACCGCACTTCCTGCTACCATTAAGAATACTTTTTTAAGTTTCTTAATCATGTCCATTTCTTCAGAAAGTGGCTCTGAAAAATCTGGGGTATCAAATGAAGGAATTGAAGTAAGTTCATTTCCTACTGCCATCGCTGGCTCAAGAAGATTCACATGACCTTTCATTGCTTTTTTAACGAGCATTCCTACCGCTAGCATACGGTTGATCTCGTTAGTACCTTCATAAATACGTGAGATACGTGCATCTCTCCACGCCGCTTCCATAGGAGCATCTGCGCTGAAGCCCATACCACCATAAATCTGGATTCCTTCATCGCTACAAGTTTGCATATCTTCAGAAACAGCTACTTTAAGTATAGAACATTCTATTGCAAATTCTTCAACACCTTTCAATTCTGATTCTGCAAATGTTGCTCCTTCTTCCTGACGCTTATGAATTCTGTTTTCAATGTCTTTTGCAGCTCTATAAGAAGCACTTTCACCTACATAGGCATTAGTCGCCATTTCAGCAATTTTTTTACGAATCGCACCAAATTTAGCAATAGGCGTGTCAAATTGCACACGCTCATTAGCATATTGTGTAGCAAGAGAAATAACACGACGTTGAGCATCTAAACATGCCGCAGCTAATTTGATACGACCTACGTTTAAGGCATTCATAGCGATTTTAAATCCTTCACCACGACCAGCTAGCATATTCTCTACAGGAACCATGCAATCGTTAAAGAACACTTGACGAGTAGAAGAGGAGTGAATACCTAACTTCTTTTCTTCTTCACCCATTGTAATTCCATTACTAGGATCGTTATCTACTATAAAGCCAGTGATGTTTTTATCATCACCTATTCTTGCAAAAACAACAAAAACGTTACAAAAACCTGCGTTAGAAATCCACATTTTCTGACCGTTGATTTTGTAATGCTTGCCGTCTTCAGTAAGTTCTGCTTTTGTTTTACCAGAGTTTGCATCAGATCCTGCACCAGGCTCTGTTAAACAGTACGCACCAAACCACTCACCAGTAGCAAGCTTAGGAACATATTGTTTCTTTTGTTCTTCAGTACCGTACAATGTAATAGGCATCGTACCTATTCCTGTATGAGCACCAAATGCGGTTGCAATTGAACCAGTAGCACCAGAAATGTAATCGCAAACTAACATGGTAGAAACAAATCCCATTCCTAATCCATCATATTCTTCTGGAACAGCAATTCCTAAGAATCCCATTTCTCCTGCCTTACGCATTACTTCCTCAGTAAGTGCGTAGTCTTTCTTTTCAAAACGTTCTTTATGAGGAACGATTTCTTTATCTACAAACTCTTGTACGCTGTCGCGCATCATTTTTTGCTCATCAGTGAAGTCTTCTGGAGTAAAAACATCCTGTGGATTAGTTTCCGTAACGATGAATTGTCCACCGCGTATCATTTTATTTTCTGTTGACATAATATTTATTGTTATCTCGCTTTCGCAAAAGCGTAATTGTTAATTTAAAAACTCAAATATACCAGCAGCACCTTGTCCAGTACCTACACACATGGTAACCATACAATGCTTACCTTGGTTGCCTCTTTTACGCATCTCATCAAAGATTTGTACGGACAGCTTTGCCCCTGAACAACCCAGTGGATGACCTAATGCGATAGCACCACCGTTGACATTTACTATTTCTTTGTTGAGACCTAATTCTCTAACTACAGCGACTGATTGACTGGCAAAAGCTTCATTTAACTCGATAAGAGCCATGTCTTCTTTTTCTAGTCCTGCTTGTTTCAATGCTTTAGGAATCGCTTCAATAGGAGCGATACCCATAATTCTAGGTTCTACAGCGGCTACTGCAAAGCTTACTAGTTTTGCGATAGGCTTTATCCCTAATTCATTTACCATTTCTTCACTCATTACAAGTGTAAAAGCGGCACCATCACTAGTTTGAGAAGAGTTACCAGCTGTAACACTACCACCTGCAGCAAATACAGGACGTAATTTTGCTAATGCTTCTAGACTTGTACCTTGTCTAGGTCCTTCGTCTTTAGTAACTGTGTACGTTCTAGTTTTCTTTTTTCCATTATCGTCTAGATAAGTTTCTTCCACATCAATAGGTACGATTTGATCTTGGAAACGGTTTTCAGCTTGCGCTTTTAAGGCTTTCATATGCGAGTCGTAAGCAAATTGATCTTGCTCTTCTCTAGAAACCTTATAATCGTTAGCAACCTCTTCTGCAGTAAGTCCCATTCCCCAATAATAGTCTTCGTGACCTTGCTTTGCCAGACTATAAGCAGGAGTCGGTTTGTATCCACCCATAGGAACATAACTCATACTTTCTACTCCACCAGCCACAATACATTGTGCCATGCCAGATTGTACTCTAGCGACAGCTGCACCGATAGCATCTAGTCCAGATGCACACCATCTATTGATACTTATACCTGGTATATCTACTCTTTCTAATGCTAGAAGTGATATCTGACGTGCCATATTAAGTCCTTGTTCAGCTTCGGGCATTGCATTACCGATGATCATGTCATCAATACGGCCTTTGTCAAAATCAGGAAGGTCTTTCAACATTCCTTGAATCGTTTCTGCTGCTAGTTCGTCCGGTCTTTTAAATCTAAAAACACCACGACCTGATTTTCCTACTGCCGTTCTCTTTGCGGCAACTATATATGCGTTTGTCATTTTCTTAGTTTCTTAAAGGTTTACCTTTTTGGATCATGTGTTGAAGTCTCTCTAGTGTTTTTCTCTCTCCTGTAAGACTTAAGAACGCTTCACGTTCTAGATCTAACAAATACTGTTCTGACACTAGAGTAGGAGCACTTAAATCTCCTCCAGCCATTACATAGGCAAGTTTATTAGCTATTTTTAAATCATGATCACTAATATATTTCCCAGCTTTCATAGCATCAGTTCCTACTAAGAACATTCCTAACGCTTGCTTACCTAATACTTTTATATCCTTGCGCATGGCAGGTTGTGTGTAGCCTTTATCTGCTAATAATCTTGCCTGCGCTTTCGCGAAAGCGATACGTCTATTATCATTTACAACCACATGATCAACTCCTTTTCTAAGAATTCCTAGATCGTATGCTTCATAGGCCGAAGTTGCCACTTTTGCCATACCTACAGTTAGGAAGTATTCTTGAAGTCGGTTCAATTCCACATCGTTTTTCTGAAAAGTGTCACTGGCTCTAAGTGCCATTTCTTTTGATCCACCACCACCTGGAATCACACCTACACCAAACTCTACTAAACCTATATAGGTCTCTGCACTAGCAACAGCAACGTCAGAATGCATGGTCATTTCACAACCACCACCTAATGCCATTTGATGTGGCGCAACGATAGTAGGAATACTGCTGTAACGCAATCTCATTACTGTGTTTTGGAATTGTTTGATAGCCATGTTCAACTCATCATATTCCTGCTCTACAGCCATCATGAAAATCATTCCGATATTTGCGCCTACAGAGAAATTTGCTCCATTATTTGCCACCACTAGTCCGTCAAAACGGTCTTCGGCAATATCTATCGCTTTATTCATTCCGGCAAGTACATCACCACCTATAGAATTCATTTTGGACGTAAATTCTACATTAAGGATACCATCACCAATATCGTGAACAGTTACACCGCTGTTTTTAAATACTGGCGCATTGGCACGTAAATTGTCTAGAATGATAAATCCATCTTGTCCAGGTTTCTTTACATAATCTTTATCTGGAATAGAGTAGTAGTAAGTAGATCCATCTTTTACTGTATAGAAAGATTCAAATCCTTTCTCTAGCATTTCTGTTACCCAAGCAGCTGGTTTTTTACCGATTGCCTCCATCAATTCCACACCTTTTGCAACACCTACAGCATCCCAAACTTGATATGGACCATGTTCCCAACCAAAACCTGCACTCATCGCATCGTCTATACGATATAATTCGTCACTTATTTCTGGAATTCTATGTTGCACGTAAGCAAATAGTGATGCAAATGATTTTCTATAGAAATCACCAGCTTTATCTTTTCCTTTTATTAATACAGGAAAACGATCTGCTACGTTGTCTATAGTTTTTGTTAACTCAAGGGTTGCAAACTTAGCGCGTGGTTGTTTTACATATTCTAAACTATCAAGGTCTAGAGCTAGAATCTCTTTGTTTCCATCTTTGTCAACGTTCTTTTTATAGAAACCTTGACCTGTTTTAGAACCTAGCCATTTGTTTTCCATCATGGTGTTGATGAAATCTGGTAATTTAAAAGTGTCTTTATGCTCGTCGTTAGGACAGTTTTCATAAACACCATTTGCTACATGTACAAGTGTATCTAGTCCTACAACATCGACAGTTCTAAAAGTAGCTGACTTGGCACGACCTATGACTGGTCCGGTTAATTTATCTACCTCAGAAACGGTAAGTCCCATTTCTTTAACCGTATGGAATAAGCTTTGTATGGAGAAGATACCGATACGGTTACCGATGAATGCAGGAGTATCTTTTGCAAGTACTGATGTTTTTCCTAAGTATTTTTCACCGTATTCCATTAAGAAATCCGTCACTGCAGGATCGCAATTAGGACCTGGAACTACTTCAAATAATTTTAAATATCGCGGCGGATTGAAAAAGTGTGTTACTGCAAAGTGCTTTTGGAAATCTTCACTACGTCCTTCATTCATGAAAGAAATGGGAATACCAGAAGTGTTTGAAGTAATCAACGTTCCTGGCTTACGGTGTTTCTCAATTTGTTCAAAAACAGACTTTTTAATGTCTAGCCTTTCTACAACAACTTCAATAATCCAGTCGGTATCCTTTATTTTGGCTAAATCATCTGTTAAATTACCAGTTGAAATCCTGCTAGTAAAGGAATTGTTATATAAAGGAGCTGGTTTACTTTTAATTGACGCAGCAAGGTTGTCATTAACCATACGGTTACGCACAACTTTGTCGTCCAGTGTTAAACCTTTAGCTTTTTCTTTTTCAGTGAGTTCTCTTGGGACTATGTCCAATAGGAGTACTTCACAACCTATGTTTGCAAAATGGCAAGCAATACCGCTTCCCATTATACCAGAACCTATTACGGTTACATGTTTTATTCTACGTTTTCCCATATTATTTTTGAGCTAATAGAGTTTGTTTTTTGAATATTTTTTTAGAGTTCACTATTTCATTTATCTTAAAAGCTACTTCCAGAAATGTCTCTAATTTTTCTGGTTCTATTTCACTTTTAACTACTTGGTCAAAGGTTTTTACAACAGATTTAGAAAACTCTCTCATCTCGTAACCAAAGTCAGTAAGATGAATTAAAACGCTTCTTCCATCCTCTGGATTTTTGCGTCTTTCTATGAGACCTTTATTTTCCATCATTTTAAGCGTACGGGACAATGAAGTAGCTTCCATTCCCATTTTAGGTCCTAAAGCGGTACTAGGTGTCCCTGTTTCTGGATCAATACTGATAAGAGCAAATCCAGTAGACATGGTGCTTCCTTTTACAGCAGCTTGTTCATTATACATCTTTGATACTGACATCCAGGTCGCTCTCAAAATGTAGTCAATAGTTTTATCTCTCATTTCTTAAATTATAGTGCAATATACATATTTTTGTTATGCACGCATAGTAAAAACAAGAAAAAAATCAAACGTTATAGTTAAAGTATTTCATTTAGGTAACGCTTCCGCAAAAGCGTGCTATTGAACAATTATTTAATTAAACAAAAAATGATACATTCTATCAGGATTATTGCCAGACAGAAACCGTTAATTGATTTGAATAATGCTTAGATATCACATTAATTATTTTAATAAATTGAAATCTGTCTTACTTCCAATAAATTAATGTAATACCTCCAACTCATTTTTAAAGGATAATTACTCAAAATCCCCATCAAAAATAAATTTAAAGTAGCAGTTTTACCTTTGTAAAATTTATATTTTATTGTAAATATACATAGCCTGCCAGCGGTTTTGTATCAGGTTCATTTAATTCTAACACGTAAAAGTATGTTCCAGTAGGTAGCCTTTTACCAGAATGAAGAAGGCCTGTGTTAGAGGTTCCATCCCAGGAGCCAGATTCATTGTCACCTTCCCAAATTTTTTGCCCATACCTACTAAATATGTGTAATTTATGTTTATTGTAAATATTATATAGACCAGAAATGATAAACGTATCATTTACTCCGTCACCATTAGGTGTGATGATATTAAAAACTTCTACAGGGCAGTTTTCAATTGCTATATCAAATGAAAATATTTCAAAACAGTTTTCATTTGATACTCGTACAAATAACTCTTGGATAGGGAATAGGTTCAAATAATTATTCGGATTTATGATTTCATTTTGTTGTTCTATTGCATCTGTTTCTGATTCATAATAGGTGACATTTTGATTGTTAAGCGTTGAAAGCACATCGCCAACTGAGGTTAAATCAAATACCGCTTGATCAAAACCTTCTTCACAAACCTCTAATAATTTAGGAAAATCGTTAGTCATCACCTGTTCAAATACCTCTATGGTTTTTGTTATTGTAAAAACCTGTACCAGTGTCTCAACTATTGCAGTAATTGTGTAAAAACCAGGTGCAGTAAAAAGGTGTGAAGGATTCAAATCATTAGAAAAATTATCAGCGCCTGAGTCGGGATCTCCAAAATCCCAATTTACAGATACTAAATTTGCAGCAGTGTTGATACTTATTATTTGTTCTTCTCCAACACAATGATCTTTAGCATCAATTTCTCCATTCAACAAAAATGATTGTACAAAAATAGGAAGTCCATACCAGGCAGTGGTATTTTGAAGTAACGGAAATGAGTTAAACGTATAATTAGCATTTAGACCTGCATCATTTGGATTATTAATGACACTCAAAGCGTTTTGTTGAAATCGAGAATGATAAATTTTATTATCTAAACCTAATTGTAAAGCACCCCTAAATGGTGTGATTACATCTTGATGTATAACTGTTGCACTAATTGGTATGTTTGATGAAGTAAGGTCATATTGAACAATTTCTCCTCTTAAAAGCTCAAATATTTCAGTTGTAGAGGCGTTCATATAATCTACTTCTGCATATAAATACCGCCCATTTCCTGAGAATTCTACACCGTAAATAGAACCACCATCTTGTCTAGTTAGTAAGGGTTGTGGATTTGATACGGTACCTGTTGCATTATCAAAATCATATAAATAAAGTTCGCCTCCATTTGTATAGGCTAGACTTCTTGCAGTTAATACGTCAGTAATACCAGAAAACTCTGCTGTAGTGTTATTTGAGAAATGAGCAGCAACCAATCGATTACCTCTAGCATTTACCTTTATATAACCTCTCATCGCAGCAACATCGACATTTGTAATAGGTGTGGTCACTAATTCAATAAAAGGTGCTACCTGAGAAATTACAGGATTAATGCTTAAACCTGAAGCTGTCAATTCATAAGAATAAAATAAATCTTGAAATTGTGAAATGATCCAAAATCCATCTCCAGTAGCATTAGAAATAGCAGTCAATTTTTCAGAAGTTATAGGCAGTAGATTGATGTTTTTTTCAAATATATCTACATCACCGTTTCCATTGTTTAATGACATATCAACTATCGAATAATGCAGCCCTTCTGTATCACGGTAAACAAGGTCATCCGTGTCGACCGTAAAAATGTAGTATCTATTTGGGTCTCCTGGCAAAGGAACAATTATGGCACTGCTTGTACTTGAAGAATTACCCTTGAGGCCTGTTCCATTGGGCATGATTATATGGTTAGCATCATAAACTAATGAACCATCTGTATAAAATAATAAATTGCCTGCTGCATCAGATATAGTAGCACAACCTTCTCCAGTAACTAATTGACCATCATCGATTGCGACAGCTGTTCCTGAGTTAAAATCAATACCTGCATTGATCCCAAAATACCAATGAGAGGATTCTAGTTGCGCTTTCGCGAAAGCGGAACAAATAAATATTATAAAATAAAATATGGACTTCATTGCTCTATCGTAAAAATAGGCAATCTTATCTTTTTAAAGTAAAGTGGGAAGAAAAAGTCGTGCCATCCATTAATGTTGCTTTGAACCAGTAATCACTAGATGGTAATGGATTACCATTGTATGTTCCGTCCCATCCTACACCTTGAGGAGAAATTTGCTTTATCAGTTTTCCATAACGATCAAAAATGAATATTTCTGAATTAGGTTCAAATACAATAGAAACACCTAATAGTTGCCAGAAGTCATTGAAACCATCATTATTGGGCGTGAAAAATCTTGGGTAGCCCACGATACTAAAATCTTGAGTGGTTGTCCCACAACCATTTTTATCTCTTACATAAACGGTGTAAAAACCTGGTGTAATATTGTTAAAAACAGGACTATCTTGATAGGAATCTTCTGGGTTGATACGATATTCATAATCTCCTAATCCAGTTACTTTTATAGTTGCAGATCCAAAACTGTTGGTGCCAGCGTTTACCGTTTCTATAGAAGTAATCGTTGCAGGTTCACTTATTATAACAGTCACAATTCTATCTCTAGAGCATCCATCTAAATTAGAGACCGTAACTCTATAATCACCACCAATGGCTACAGAAATAGATTCAGTAGTTTCTCCTGTGTTCCATAAATAGGTGTAGTCAGCTGGAACGCCTGTAATTATTCCACTATCAATAATTAGTGGTTGTGGGTCATTACCGCAATAATCAAATAACTCTGTTAACTCGATAATTGGCAAAGGATTCACGGTAAGCAAAACTTCACTAATTCCAAAACAGTTACCGTCTGGAGATTCTGCTCTTGCAAATATAGTTTGTGTGTTAGGGTTTGTATTTGTGAAGTTGTTAGGTAGTATATTTTGCTCAGTTAGTGCATCGTTAAGAGACTCATAATAACTAACTGTGACATTTGCAGGAGCACTTACTAGGACATTGCTATTTGCGTTAGAAAGATCAAACATAGTAAAACCATCTTCTATACCATCATTATCACAAACCGATAAGCTCGTATTTTGTGCATCACTTGCGCTTACTGATAAGCTAACAGTAGAAGTAGAGTAACAACCAGTGGTGTCATCTGTTACTCTAGCAATAATATTTTGCATAGGAGTAAGATTAGTGTAGCTAATTTTGTCTAATTCGTTCATATTATTGTCAGCATCTGTTTGATTAATAAAATACGTGACTGTTACGCCTGTAGCGCCGCTACTTACAGAATTGTCAAAACTCATAAAGCTAAAAATCGTTCTTCCATCTGGAACACCATCTTCATCACATTGAAATGCAGCAAAATCATTTGCTATGGGTTTAGGATTGACAATTAATTCAAAAGATTGTGTAGTATCCACACAAATGGATTCTAATGAGTTCTCAATTCTAACATAAATGGTCTCGTTAAATGGAGTAGTATTAGTGTAAGTTAAAGGCAAAGAGTTCAAATTGATATCAGCATCATTTTGAGACAAATGATAAGATATATTGAAATCTGTCGTATTTTGGGCACCTAATATAGTTGGCGTTTGGTCATTTAGGTTAAATATTGATATACCATCAAAGTCATCATCACAAATTTCAAGATTTGCTGTAGGATTTGCTACTGGTTGTTCAAATAGTGAAAGAGTAAAGCTCACTGTATCGCTACAACTAATATTATTTATATTATTTATTCTAGCAAATAAAGTTTGTTGACCTGTATTCAATTCATATTGTAAAGGCAATCCAACTCTGCTTGTGTCAGCATCTAATTGACTATTAAAATAGGAAACATTAAATAAGCTTGCATTTTGTGATCCTAATATTAGTGGTGTAACCAATTGGTCTAAATTGATGAGTTCTCTACCATTATTATCAGTATCACATATGGCAACATTTCTAATAGAGTTAGCGATAGGCGTTTCATATATTTGAACGTTTTTACGATAAATTCTAGTTGTTCCTCCTCTTGTTAAGGAGAGAACCACATTGAAAGTTCCTGCATTCGAATAAATATGAGTAGGGTTCTCTAAATTAGAAGTATTACCATCACCAAATTCCCAGAGCACTGCATCTGGTGGTGTGTCAGATTGAAATTCAAAAGTAGTTCCATCTCCCAAACATAAATTCTCTACCTCTATTAAAGCAAAGAAACTTTGAATAAAAGGAGGTAAACCTTGTGTTGAAGATCTACCTGCTAGTGGTATAGCGTCATGTTGATAATTACATCCTACACCAACTGTATTTGGATTGTTAATAACACCTAGAAAAGGTCTGCCTATGTCATAAGTATCTGCTAAGGCTCGATAAATCTTTCCGTCTATTCCTAATTGAAGTGAACCTCTATAGCCTGGTCTGTTGTCTATTTCTAATCCTGTTAATCCTGCTGCAGCAAGATTTCCAGGAGTTAATTCATATTGATAAAGGGAAGATGTGTGAGAAGCTGCGCTATTACCATTAGCATCATTAGTTGCTGTAATATACAACAAACTGCTGTCTGGAGAAAACTCTACACCATAACCATTGTTGTTAGGTGCTTGCATTAAAATAGGCCTCTCATTAGATACGATACCTGTGCTTTGATCAAAATCATAGATATAAGATCTAGCGCCACTATTGCGACTCATATTACAAGAAACCAAAAATTGACCATCTGGCGAAAACTTTAAATTTCCCCTTCTTCCACCACCGACTGCAATTGGAGTTGCTACATTAGCTGAAATTATAGGTGTTGTATTTACACCAGCAGCACTAACTGTGAATGTGTGGAAAGAATCATAACTTCCAAATCCACTACTATTTGCAAAAGCAGTGACTAATATTTCATCATTAACAGCGTGATTGATTGCCGATAATTTTTCGGCGGCTTCACCTATTAACAAAGGCGGATTTGCAATGCTAGTGGTTACAGCTCCAAAACCTGCATTTAAAGTCATGTCAACCTCGTAATAATGTACGCCTTCACTACCACCAAAAGAAGGTAAGTCTACCGTGAATATGTAATATATATTTGGATCTTGTGGTTTAGGAATGATAATCGCACTTTGAGTACTAGATGGATTTCCTCTTAATCCTTGACCATTTTGCATGATCTGATGTGACCTATCAAAAACTACGGTACCGTCAGTATAGAATAAAAGTTGTCCATTCTCATCTGAAATACTTGCGCAACCTTCGTTAGTTGACACTTGTCCATCGGTAAGCGGTGTTACTGCACCAGAAGCAGGATCAAAATTTATTCCTGCATTAAATCCAAAATACCAATTAGATGCTTGTAATTGTGCATTACTAAAATTGATACTTAACGTTGTCGCCAATATGAATATAGCTAGTAAAGAAAACTTTTTCATCATGTGCGAATTTAGTACACAGATGTTACATTTAATAGAGTTTTAACAATTCTTAAATTTTTTTAGAAATTTCACAAATTAAAAGTTTCTTGGATAATTTTCCGTATAGTTTTTTTATTTCTGTACGATAATTTTTAATTTACAAATCTCTTGTTTTCAAAAGTTTATAGGATAGGTAGATGAACAATACACTCCATAAACATACAGACACCACATCTAACCATTCAATATCATAGCCAAATTCTATTCCTTCAATAGGTAATTGGTTCATAGTTGATTGTACCAAATCTATTTTAGTAAAAGGTTGTTTAATGAGGTTAGACATAGCATTTAACGGTAAAATATGCAGTAATACGTCATAAATAGAAGTGTCATAAAATTGATCGACACCTCTTGCTATAAGATTTAGAATACCTTCAAATATGTACCATACCGCGATAAAACCTAATGCAAATGCACTTCTTTTAACTAATATACCTGCAAAAAGACAAAAACAAAAGAAGATTAAATGCGCTAAGAAAAAAGCTCCCAAATATCCCATTTGAGAAAAAATGATCGAAAACTCATTAAAGTCTGAATAAATTAACCCTAAAATTAAAGAAGCTACAAAAACCACTAGAGTTGTAAGAATTGCAAGAGTTAGTGCTAGATAGAACTTAGAAAGAATCAATTCTTTTTTACTTAATCCATCAATAAGATTTTGTTTGATTGTGCGATTACTATATTCATTTGCGGTCAACGATACTAGAACAATCGCTATAAAAATCTTCAAAAAACTAGTGAAATAAGTAGTAATATGCCAGATCAAAGGAAAATTAAAAATTCCTAAATCTGATAAACTTCCGCTAAATTGATTGAAATTTATTCTAATCATTCCAGTTAGCATAAGGAGTACCACTATAGTTAAATAAATTACAGTTAGGACTTTACTACTTTTACTATACCTGAATTTGTGAAATTCTATACCTAATAATCTTTTCATGGCGTGTACTAGTTTTGGTTGGTTAATTCAATAAATTGATCTTCAAGGCTCTGTTTTTTATGTAACAATTTATTGAGTACAAGGCCGCTTTCAAATGCTTCTTTATTGATTTGAGCATTATCTACATCTTCATAAAGTTTTACTTCTAGTCCATCATCATGACGTGTGATGGAACCAGCATAAGGTTTGTTTTTAAGAAAGGTATGTAAAGCATCTCTATCTGCTGCATCAATAAATATAGAGCCGTGATTTCTATTCATCTCATCAACCGGACCAGAGTACAACATTTTACCTTGTCTTAGAACTAGCACATGACTACACACTTTTTCTACTTCATCAAGTAAGTGTGAAGCTAGTAAAATAGTTGTTCCGCTAGCGGCAATCTTTTGAATGATATCTCTTATTTGACGTATACCTTGTGGATCAAGTCCATTAGTAGGTTCATCAAGTATTAATATTTCTGGATCATTGAGTAAAGCACTCGCAATCGCAAGACGTTGTTTCATCCCTAGAGAGTAGCTTTTAAAAGGAGAATGCTTTCGCGAAAGCAAGTCCACAACCGTCAATTTTTCTATTATTTTAGAGGTATTTATATTTTTGATTTTACAGACCAATTCAAGATTTTGAACGGCACTCATGCTAGGGTAAAAATTCGGATGTTCGATGATCGCACCTATTCTTTTTAAAGCGTCGTGATTTGATGTGGTGCCTTCAAACCATTTATAATCACCACTGGTAGGATTTACAACATTCAAAACCATTCCTAAAGTAGTGGATTTACCGCTACCATTGGGACCCAAGATACCATAAACATGGCCTTTTTCAATTTTAAGAGATATATGATCCACTGCCGTTAGTGTGCCATAAGTTTTATGAAGTTGATTAATTTCAAGGATGGTTTCCATGAATAGAGTTTTTTGTTGTATTATGTGACTGCAAGAAACAAAAAATGTTACTGTATTTATGTCAGAAAAAATTCTTAACGATAAATTATTGTCTAATAAGAAACCTACCTTTCCTATAGGTAGTTCATTATCAGACTATGTAAAACGTTATAATAGAAGCACTTCTATTCCAGTTTCTTATGATGATCTTCTCAGGTTTGCTGGTTGTATTACTGTTTATGATAAAAATGATGAAGACACATTATGGGTGCGTTGTTACTATTCAGACTCTGACAGAGAACATATTGATAGGCATTTAAAAAAAATGTATGATATTCTTCATAGTGATGGTCGTGACCAGACGTTAGATTACTTGAGTGTGGACGCAGTTGACTATTGCACCTTTGGTAATACAAAACCGTTTAGAATAAAGATTAGAAATATTTTAAATGATGGTTTTACTTACTTCTACGTAAAAAAAGCAGATGCATCTAGAGTCTATGGACTAGAATTAGAACATTTATTATCACCGCATCGTATCAATTTCTTAGTTTATAAAGACACATTGATTGAAGAGCATATTGCAGGAATTCCTGGCGATGAATTTATTGCAAATTATATGGAAGGATGTGATCATCAAGAGCTCACTCAAATTGCAAAAGAATTTGTAAAATTCAATGAGCGTTGTTTGATTCGTTTACTCGGCGACATGCGTTCTTATAATTATGTAGTCATTCCCACTCATGATTTTGATAGAGTTAGTTATGCAATTAGAGCGATTGATTTTGACCAGCAATCTTATGAGGGCAAGTTGAAAGTGTATCGTCCTCAATTTTTCAAAGAAAACTTGTCCATGGTTATGAACGTGGCAGAATGCTTGAAAGAAGAAAGTATAGAGCAATACAAAAAAGAGGAGCGTTCTCTAATTGCAAAACGGTTAATCAATACACAAAAACGATACAAGCAGTTGATAAAGTGTATGAAAGCAGACTATATTTCAACACCTTTAAAGTTTAAACAGCTCAAAAAAGAACTTCATGGGTTTACAGGCGACGTTGCCTTTAAATCTACTAGAAGTATGGGTGGTGTCTTAAATACAGCTTTAGATTTTGTGAAAAGAAATTACCACGATGTAAATCACTAAATAAAATCGACACTCAAATTAAAAATAAAATCCGATAAGTAAACTGTAAAGTTTATTTATCGGATTTCTTTAATCTAGAAAAATATGCGACTAGATTTATTTTTTCTCTTCTCGATTAAAGTAAACTAAATAATAATACATCTGTTTTTCCTCGTCCCAGCCTTTTTCAATGAATTTTTCTGCACTGCTAGAGTTTGTAAAATCCATTTTAATCTGAACTTGTGTATCCAGATTAATTACACTTTTAATACCTTTTCTAGCAGCATTTACGGCTGTGTTTGATATAGGGAAACTAGAAACATCTTCTATAGAATGTTTAGCCCCTTTTTCAACTTTGTAATTTTTAAACTCTGGAATTAATTCTGGGTTCTCTAGTGTTTCATTTAAAAAAGCAGTCTCTTCAAAGTTATCGTTTTTAGCAAAGTGATTTACCGCACGATTCATAAACATAACCTCTTCTTTTTTGTCCTCAGCTGGTAGAACCACGTCTTTTGCAAAGTCTTGACAAAATTTCAAATATTTTTTAGTGAAGAAGTTTTCATCTTCAAATACATCGACACCTAAGAAATTTTCCAACCAGTACTTTGCATCATAACGGTTGGAGTCTACTGATAAGATTTTGTATCCAGCTTCTTCTTCTACATTAAAAATGATCGCACCTTTATCTAGTTTATTCAAATTGACACCTTGCTGTAGGATCATTTTTAAGTCTGTTTCTCCTTCTTCAAATTGCAAGAATTCTTGTTTGATCTCGCTTTTGAAAATCCCAATGGCATCTGTTTTGTTATTATCCACCATTACATTGTCAAAATAACAGATGTAAACTTCACCACTGCGTATATGTGGATGCTCTGACTGCTCGTATAGGTGTTTTGCCATCTTCTTACTATTTTCTAGTAAGGATGCTGGTGTGGAAAATATCGCTTTCGCGAAAGCGTACATATCGTGAAACTCTAGATCATCCTCATGAAAAAAGCTGTAATAAGCCTCTTCTTTTGAGCGAAAGGGTTTTAAGAAATATTCCTTTAATAAGGAATGCATCTCATCATCTAGGGTTGTACTGCTGCTAGATGTTAATAATAATTCTCCTTTATTCTTGTTACCTACACGGTGTATGGCAAGATCTTCAATTCTAGTATTAAATAAATTGATCATAGGCTAGTAAAAGTCGTTTTCGTCAAAGGACTCATCATCGTAAAATTCTTCCTCTTCTTTATAATCGTTTTCATCGTTATCATCATGAAAACGTGGATCTGCCTCAAATTCTTTATCAGGTGCATTATCTGGCAATTCACCGACTGCAAAAATCACTTGTGGATAAGCTGTTCCAGAAGTAGGGGACACAATATCTGCCAGTTCTATAGAAAAGGTCCACAAACTCAAGAAATCATAGATATATATCATTCTTGTTTTATTCTTATCCATGGCTTTCTCCATAGGAGTATCAGCCATTTTTTTAACTGTGGACATACCACCTGACATATCAAAAAGACAGTATTCTTCACCTTGATTCCATTCTTCATCACTAGCATAAAAGCTAGCCATCTCATCGCCAGGTAGTTGAAAAGCCTGGACAATAACATTATGAAATTCTTCAAGAGTAGCGTTGTCTTCTATTTCAATATCTCTAAAACAGTCCACACTAGCATCCAGAAGAACTCTTAATCTATAGATCATTTACTTCATTTTTTAAGGATGGCAAAGATAAGATTTTTTGAACTCGAAGTTGAGGTTGAAATGGAAATTGAATGCTTGTATAAAGATCATTCACTTCAAAGCCACTCTCAATCGCATCCAAATATAAAACTGCAAACCCAAAATCAAAGAAGCTACAACCAGATGTACGGCTTGAGATCCAAAAGGAAAATCCAGATAATTCATAAAAACACCGCTTAAAATTGTGATCACAAATAAAACAGCAAGAATCGTGTAGGATCTTTTAGGATGAAGAAATGTATGAGCCGCTTTATAAATAAACCAACCATGTAAAACCACTAATAAAATAGAATAACTTCTATGGATTAAAAATACTAAAGGTCCATTTTCTAACCATGTATCACTTAATGGATAACCAAATAAATCTACTTGCTCATCGATATACTGTCTTACCTGAGTTCCCATAACAACTTGAATCAAGGTTAACACGATCAATCCGGCAGCAGCTCTTACCATGATTTTATTACTCTTATAACGGTAATCGATAGGTTTTACCTCGTGTAGTAAATAGATCAACAATCCTACAATTAATAAAGCAGCAATCATATGAAACGTGATCAGTGCTGGCGATAGATTCGTATCCACAACTATTTTACCGATTACGGCTTGGATTCCCATGGAAAGAACGGATACCAAACTTAAAATAGTAAGCTTGGGTCTTTTCTTAATATATCGCAAAGAGAAGATAAACATGATAAAAACGACCAGACCACCTAAAGCACCTATTAATCTATTGATGTATTCTGTCCAGGTGTGATATACATTAAAAACCGAGTAATCGTGTTTGGTATATGGTTCCCAATTTTCTTCATTGAAAGTTTTACCAGTAAAAAAGTCTTCTTTTGCAACGCGCAATTCTTCATCGACTATAATCACCATTCCTTCTTTATACGGCGTTTCAGGAGAAAATTCAATCTCCGACTGCTCTGTAGGCGGGATCAAATAGCCAAAACACTTTGGCCAGTCTGGACATCCCATACCACTTCCAGTCATACGCACCACAGCTCCAGCCACAATGATTAAATAAATAATGATCACACTAGCCATTAACCACCAGCGGTAACGCGATTCTGAAAAGAAGTTTTTTATATTTTGATTCATTTAATTGTTGCTCTTTTATTTATCATCATAGGCGGACTGAAGTCCGACGCTATGAATTAACTTATCGTCTTACGGCGTTCTTTTATTTAGCCTACTGAAGTCGGCTTCTTTAATTCAATTTCAAATATCTAGAGCAGAAAAAAATCATTTTTTATTTTTAGAAACGATTTTCAAAATTTCATTTTTTCTACCAACTACCAACTATTTTTAAACTTAAATCTAAACTTAAACTTAAATTTCGAGTTCAAATTCAAGTTCAAGTTCAAGTTCAAGTTCAATTTCATCAATGCATTCTATCTCCACGCACTTCTAGATTCGGTAAAAAACTAGCTTCATGATCTAGCCAATATTGCCATCGCGTCATTACTTTGTCTTCATCAAAAAAGTTTTTAGCCAATTTCAAAAAGAGTTTGTAATGCGCAGCTTCAGCAACCATAAACTGGTGGTAGAAGTCTTTTAATTCTTGTTCTTCTAGTTTTTGGGATAGAATTTTAAAACGCTCACAGCTTCGTGCTTCAATTAAAGCACAAATTAATAATTGGTCTAGAAATAATTGATCGCGACCAGTTCCTTTAGGTTTTCCTTTCATCAATTCTTTGATGTATTCATCTGGTCGCTGGATTCCTAAGGTTAATCCGCGTTTTTTCAATTCTGCTAGTACCATTCTAAAATGTCCCCATTCTTCTGTTACCACAGGAGAAAGAGCTTCTACAATTTCTGGTTTATCAGAGTGCATCTGGATGATAGAAATAATCGTACTTGCCGCTTTTTGCTCACAAAAAGCATGATCGGTAAGAATATCTTGCATACTCAAAGCAGCAAGATCTACCCATCGAGGATCAGTAGGTAAATTCAATCCCAGCGTGGTTTTAGAAACAGTATTTTCCATAATACAAAGGTCGTGAGTATTGTTGATTTATAACAGTAAAAAGTAGTTTTTTAGTCTTTGAGTTGTTGTGTCTTTAAAGTGGATTCTAACTAATTCATATTTCATTATTTCTTATTATCCAGTATAAGAGCATTTCCCTTTTAAAAAGGAGAAAAAGTGAAGTAGCGACCGCCATAAACGCAAAGGGTTTGGCGCGATGTTAGTTTTGAAAATACATCTTGATTTTGAACAAATTTCTAGCATTACAAACCCCTTATTTATTTTATATCTGAATTATATTTTCTTCCTTTGGAAAAGGGAAAACTCTAATTTAACATCTGTTTATCCATTTAAGATGCTAAAGTTATCTACTTTTTTACGTTTTTTTTAAAGAACATCGCTTTCGCGAAAGCGAAACTAACATTCAATCTATTACTCAAAACTGAAAACTGCGACTGTGACTTATTTTCACAACTGAATACGTACCTTTGCAACCGCAAAAACGTCATAAAACATGCTTGTAGAAACAGCTGCAAAATCGGTTGCATTTTATACTTTAGGTTGTAAACTCAATTTTAGTGAGACCAGTACTATCGCACGTTCTTTTAAACAAGAAGGTTTTGATAAAGTGGATTTTGAACAAAAAGCAGATATCTATGTCATCAATACTTGCAGTGTTACTGAAAATGCTGACAAACGTTTTAAATCTATCGTTAAGAAAGCGCAAAATGTAAATGAAGATGCTTTTGTGATTGCAGTAGGCTGTTATGCACAATTGAAACCAGAAGAACTTGCCGCTGTTGATGGTGTAGACTTAGTTCTAGGAGCGACAGAAAAATTTAAAATCACGGATTATCTCAATCAGCTATCAAAAGAAGAGCCTACACAAGTACATTCTTGCGAGATTAATGAAGCCGATTTTTACGTAGGATCTTACTCGATAGGTGATAGGACCAGAGCTTTTCTTAAAGTTCAAGACGGTTGTGATTATAAATGTACCTATTGTACGATTCCTCTAGCGCGTGGTATTTCTAGAAGTGATACCTTAGAAAATGTGATGAAAAACGCACGTCAGATTAGTGAGCGTGGTATTAAGGAAATCGTTCTTACAGGAGTGAATATAGGCGATTATGGAAAAGGCGAGTTCGGTAATAAACGGCATGAACATACTTTTTTAGATCTGGTACATGCGCTGGATACTGTGAAAGGAATAGACCGCTTGCGTATTTCTTCCATTGAGCCTAATTTATTGAAGAATGAGACTATTGATTTTGTCTCTGGAGCAAATGCTTTTGTCCCTCATTTTCATATACCGC
The DNA here is from genome assembly GCF_965657255.1 of Nonlabens sp. Classification (NCBI taxonomy): domain Bacteria; kingdom Pseudomonadati; phylum Bacteroidota; class Flavobacteriia; order Flavobacteriales; family Flavobacteriaceae; genus Nonlabens; species Nonlabens sp. Next base: position 57,356 of record NZ_CBFHNM010000006.1, on the reverse strand, counting down.
TACAAGTAGGTAATAATGAGTTGCTTGGTAAAATGAAACGTCGTTATAATCGAGAATTGTACACTGATAGAGTAACAAGGATCAAAGAAGTGATGCCAGACTGTTGCATAGGTGTGGACGTGATTGTAGGTTTTCCAGGCGAGACAGATGATCATTTTCTAGATACCTATAATTATTTGAGCAATTTGAATATTTCTTATCTGCATGTGTTTACCTATTCCGAAAGGGAGAACACGCCAGCCGCTACTATGGAAGGAGTAGTTCCTTTAAAAGTGCGCAAGAAACGTTCTAAAATGTTGAGAGGCCTTTCTGTGAAAAAACGCCGTGCTTTTTATGAAAGTCAGTTAGGTAAAACCAAAACTGTTCTTTGGGAAGCAGAAAATAGAGAAGGCTTTATTCAAGGATTTACAGAGAATTATGTGAAAGTAAAAACCTATTGGAATCCAGAATTAGTAAATCAATTACAGCAGGTGCAACTACTTTCTATTGATGAAGATGGATTAGTACGAATACAAGCAGTAGATTCAACTTTAAAATAACTAACTTCCATTAAAAATAAATTAAACTTGCAGTCGTTATCCCATTAGCAGTTTATAAAACCATTTAATGCGTCATTTTTTTCTTCTTATTTTGTTATGTTCCGCTTTCGCGAAAGCGCAAATAGGAGGACGATCAACCTATCAATTTTTAAATTTGGTATCAGGGACAAAGCAGGCAGCTTTAGGAGGACGCGTTTTGACTGGTGTGGATTATGATCCTACTTCTGGAATTTTTAATCCCGCGACCATCAATCCCAAAATGGACAACCAGTTGCAAGTCAATTATGTCAATTACTTAGGAGATGTTAACTATGGAACAGCCAGTTATGCCTACACTTGGGACAGGCATGTGCAAACTTTTCACGCTGGTGTTACCTATTTAAACTATGGAAAATTTGATGGATTTGACGAACAGGGAAACTCGACAGGAGAATTTGGTGGTAATGAAGTAGCTGTTTCCATGGGTTATGCTTACAACATTCCATGGTCAGATTTTTATGTAGGTGCTAACTTAAAATTGATCTCTTCAAAACTAGATATTTATACCTCTTTTGGTGGTGCAGTAGATTTAGGAGTGCTTTATTACAATGAAGATAAAGCGATACGTGCTGCAGTGGTAATACGCAATTTAGGAACTCAATTTACTCCTTACAACGAGATATATGAAGATTTACCTTTAGAGATATCGGCTGGATTTTCAAACACAATGAAGAATTTACCACTAAGGTTGCACGTGACCTTAGAAAATTTACAGCAATGGAACATTGCTTTTTCAAATGATGCAAACGCACAAACCGACCTTGACGGAAACGTTACTGAAGACAAACCTAGTTTTTTGAACAATGCACTACGTCATACAGTTATTGGGTTAGAGATTTTTCCTGAGCAAATTTTTGAGGTGCGATTAGGCTATAGTTTTAGAAGATCAGAAGAATTACGTATTGAAAATACACGTGCTTTTTCTGGATTAAGTGGTGGTTTTTCACTTAAAATGAATAACCTACGTTTTAGTTATACACATGCACGCTACACACTCGCGTCTCACACAAGCCTTTTTGGGGTTAATATTAATTTACAGTAAATGAGTAAAAAAATTACTATCGCTATAGATGGACATTCTAGTACTGGTAAAAGCACTGCGGCAAAACAACTGGCTGTAAAATTGAAGTATGTGTATGTAGATACTGGCGCGATGTATAGAGCTGTTTCTTTGTACGCTTTACGCGAAAACTTGATTGTTTCAGGTAATTTAGATAGCAAAAAATTAGTAGCATCTTTATCAAAAATCAAGATCAGTTTTGCCTATAATAAAGAAACAGATAGTGCCGATGTTTACTTAAACGGTGAAAATATTGAAAAACAAATTCGTACCCTAGAGGTCAGTAGTATTGTGAGTAAAGTAGCCGAAATTTCTGAAGTACGCGCAAAGTTAGTAGAACAACAGCAAGCAATGGGCGAGGAGAAAGGTATCGTTATGGACGGTCGCGATATAGGTAGCGTTGTTTTTCCTGATGCCGAGTTAAAAGTTTTTATGACTGCAGCACCAGAAGTACGTGCACAAAGACGCTATAAAGAACTTGTAGAACGAGGCGATGATGTTTCTCTCGATGATGTATTGAAAAATGTAGTGGAAAGAGATCGTATTGATTCTTCAAGAGAAGACAGCCCGCTAGTTCAATTACCAGAAGCAAAATTATTAGATACTTCAAAAATGACTAGAGAAGAACAATTTGATTTACTAGTCACTTGGGCAGAAGAGGCGATTGAAAAGGCTTAAAATGACATTTCCCAACAGATCTAAATAGGTTCAGGCTTTCTCAATTTAATTTAAATCATAATGCTAGTTTGAGCGATAGTCGAAAACGAATCATTACGTAGAAATTTAAATAAGATTCCTCGCTTGCTCTATCAAGCATTAGGAAGAAATCAAACAATTGTCATTTGAGATGCACCATTTGTGTTGGTATTGTTTAAATCATTTCTCGATTTATTTTTTAATCACACCTTCATAAATCTCAATCCATTCCCGCGCTGTCATTTTACGACACAATTCACCAATCAGTTCTAAAGGAATCGCGTCTACTTTTTTAAAGCGCACACAACTTTTTCCCATGTCCAGTTTGTACTTAGAATGCTTAGGAAATTCGCTTTTGAACCATTCCATCAATTCTGGTTGAGCATAAATACCAGAATGATATAAAGCGATATAGTTCTTTTGTGAGGCAATATTGATAAAAGGTAATGGCGTCCATTCTTTGCCTACATGATAACCTGGCGCATACATATCTTTTGGAACGTAATAGCCTAACATTCCGTAAAGCATTCCTTCCTCAAAGCCGATAGGTAAATTTTTAAGAACTACGTCACGTAAATCGTTCATAGGTTTCTGGCGATCATCTGGTAAATTTTCTAAGTACTCTTGTGTTGTGGTTGCTTTTGAGGTCATGGTTTTATTTCAGAAAAATAAAAATAGAACTTTAAAAATAAAACCTCGCAGATGAAGAACATACTTCTGGCTTTTAAGTCATTCTTTTTATCTGATTTGCGAGGTTAAAAACTTTATTGTCCTGAATAAAAACGAATATCTTTATTATAATCCCGATATGATTCTACCAGTCTTATAAATTCTGCTCTGTAGCCATTTTTATCTTTTCCTTTCCCTTTTTTAGCAAGTTGAACAACATCTTCTAAAGTTGTCTCATTATAGTAGCTAGAATTTCTCAATTGCATTCCAAACATGGCTACCGCAGCAGCAAATTGCATGTTGTCGTCTGCTCTTGATGTTTTGTTGTTTTGAACAAATTCCATGAGCATACTCTTTTCACCATCAGGTTTTTTATAACGCAGTTTAACAGTAAATAATTCGTTATTAAAGTCTTTTGAAAAAGAAGTGTTGGTGTATTTCAAATCAGTCAACTCCTTTAAATGTTTACTGTCTTTTCCTGTAGGAATGATTTCATATAATGCAGTTACCGTATGTCCTATACCTAATTCTCCTGCATCTTTTGTGTCATCAACAAAATCTTCTGTATCAAGTAATCTGTTTTCATATCCTATTAATCGGTAAGCAAGAACATTCTTAGGATTGAATTCTACTTGTAGTTTGACATCTTTTGCAATAGTATAAAGACTACCGTTAAACTCTTTTCCAAAAACTTTATGTGCTTCTTGAATGTTATCAATGTAAGCATGATTACCATTTCCTTTGTCTGCTAGAGTTTCTAATTTTGAATCTTTATAATTGCCATATCCCATTCCTAAAACTGATAAGAACACACCACTTTTTCTTTTCTCTTCAATTAACTTTTCCATCGCCTGGTCACTAGATGCGCCTATATTAAAATCTCCATCTGTGGCAAGAATCACTCTATTGTTTCCATTTTTAATAAAGTTTTCTTGAGCCACTTTATAGGCTAACTCTATTCCTTGTCCTCCAGCAGTAGAGCCGCCAGCGTCGAGGTTTTCTAACGAGTTGATGATTGTTTCTTTGTCAGCACCAGAGGTAGGTTCAAGAACGATTCCTGCTGCGCCAGCATACACTACTATAGATACTTTGTCTTGTTCTCTTAATTGTTCTACCAAAATTTTAAAAGCAGATTTAAGCAATGGCAATTTATTTTGATTTGACATAGAGCCAGAAACATCAATTAAAAAAGTTAAATGCGATGCTGGTAGATCATCTTTATTGATGTCTTTTCCTTGTAAACCTATTTTTACTAATTGGGTTTCTTTGTTCCATGGGGTTTTTGATACTGCGGTATGCACGGCAAAAGGATGATCACCAGTAGGTTGATCATAGTCATAATTAAAGTAATTGATCATTTCTTCAACTTTTACAGCGTCAGGAGCAACAGTCTGTCCGTTATTAATCATGCGACGCACATTACTATAAGAAGCTTTGTCTACATCTATAGAAAACGTTGAAAGCGGTGAGGTGCCTACTTGTTCAAATTCGTTTTCTGCTATGTTTTTATAAGATTCATTTTCAAATAAATCTCTGATTTGATGCATCACTATCTCAGCCTCATTTAGTTTTATATCTTTTTCTGTATCAATTAGGATAACTCCATTTGTACCACGATTACCATAAATGGCAGTTGCTGATGCGTCTTTCAAAACGGTAATACCAGAAATATCTGAGGGATTTAGGTTCTTTAATTCCTTTTCAGTCATTGTTTTTCCATTGATAACCACAAGAGGTTTCTTTCTTGAATTTATAGAAGCTGCTCCACGTATCTGGATAGTGCTATTGGTTCCAGGTTGTCCATTTGCGTTTTGAATTCTTATTCCAGCCGTTTGCCCTGATAAACGTTGTATTGCATTAGTGTTAGGTCTGGTAGTATTAGTAGAAGAAGCTTTGCTACTATTTTGCTTATTATAGTTTCTATATCCAGTTACAATAACTGCATCCAGACTACTTGAAGTTAACTGTATATTTATGACCATTTGATTGCCCACTAGAATCTCCTGTGAATCATATCCAGTGTAGCTAAATACTAGAATATCTTCAGGTGCAGCTTCAATAGAATAATCGCCATCAAAATTAGTTGAGGTAAATACGCTAGAACCTTTAATTGTTATAGTGACACCTATAACTTCATCGCTATCTGGACCTGTCACTTTACCAGTAATCGTTTTTGCAAAACAGCCTGTTGTGATTAACAGAAATGCTGTAAAAAGTAGAATAGTTTTCATAACTTGAGTTTTAATTGTTATTTAAAACTACTTCTCATTTCAAACTCTAAAAATATAGAATGAGTCAACAAGTACTTTGATTGAGTGAAAACTAGAATTGACCTAGATATCTGATCTTAGTTCCGCTTTCGCGAAAGCGGAATAATTACCATTATTTTGAAGTGAATAGGAGTAGGAAAACTTAAAAAAAGAATGTATTTTTGCAAACCCAAATCGAGAATAAGGAAACCGATTGGGAATCAAAACTTTATAAATAATTCTTCTAGAGAAGTTCTATCAGTTTCCACGCCCTTTAGAATACAAAATTAATCAGCACCAATTATTATGGCTGAAGAAACAAACAAACAAGAACTTGAAGTTGCGCAAGATGGCGCAACTGATACTCAGGTTCAAGAACAAGTAGAGAAAGCAACCGCAAGACCTACATCTCCACAACAAGAAGACCCAACTGCATTTCTAGACTCTTTTGACTGGGAACGCTACAGTGAAGGTATTGAAAAAGTTGATGAAGAGCAATTACAAGCATTTGAAAAGTTAGTATCTGACAACTTTGTTGACACAATAGATAGTGACGTTATTGAAGGTGTAGTGATCAAAATTACGGATCGTGATGCTATCATTGATATCAATGCAAAGTCTGAAGGTGTTATCTCTCTTAACGAGTTCCGTTACAACCAAAACCTTAAAGAAGGTGATAAAGTTGAGGTTCTTGTAGATGTACGTGAAGATGCGACAGGACAATTAGTTCTTTCTCACCGTAAAGCACGTCTTATCAAGGCTTGGGAACGCGTTAATACGGCACATGACACTGGCGAGATCGTTAATGGTTATGTAAAATGTCGTACTAAAGGTGGTATGATTGTGGATGTTTTCGGTATTGAGGCATTCTTACCAGGTTCACAAATTGATGTGAAGCCTATCCGTGATTACGATCAGTATGTAGATAAAACAATGGAATTTAAGGTGGTGAAAATCAACCACGAATTCAAAAATGTTGTTGTATCCCACAAAGCGCTTATCGAGGCAGATATTGAAGAGCAGAAGAAGGAAATTATCTCTCGTCTAGAAAAAGGACAAGTACTAGAAGGTGTTGTGAAAAACATTACTTCTTACGGTGTATTTGTTGATCTAGGTGGTGTTGATGGATTGGTACACATTACGGATCTTTCTTGGTCACGTATCAACCACCCTAATGAGATTGTAGAATTGGATCAAACGCTTAACGTTGTAATTCTTGACTTTGATGAAGATAAGTCGCGTATCCAGTTAGGTCTTAAGCAATTAGAAGCTCACCCATGGGAAGCTCTTTCTGAAAAGATCAAGCCAGGTGATAAAGTAAAAGGTAAAGTAGTTGTAATTGCAGATTACGGTGCATTTGTAGAAGTAGAAGAAGGAGTTGAAGGACTTGTTCATGTATCTGAAATGTCATGGTCTACGCACTTAAGAAGTGCTGGTGACTTTGTAAAAGTAGGTGACGTTATTGATGCAGAAGTACTTACTATAGATAGAGAAGATCGTAAGATGTCTCTAGGTATGAAACAACTTCACCCAGATCCATGGACGGATATTACTACTAAGTATCCTGTAGGTTCTAAGCACTCTGGTACGGTAAGAAACTTTACTAACTTTGGTGTATTTGTAGAACTTGAAGAAGGAGTAGATGGATTAATTTACATCTCTGACTTATCTTGGACTAAGAAAGTGAAGCACCCATCTGAGTTCTGTGCAGTAGGAGATACACTAGAAGTAGTGGTTCTTGAACTAGACGTAGAAGGACGTAAATTATCATTAGGACATAAGCAGACTATGCCTAATCCATGGGATAAATACGAAGGTGAATTTGGTGTAGGAACAACTCACGATATTGAAATAGATGAAACTGTAGACAAAGGTGCTGTAGTGAACTTTAATGAAGATATCTCTGTGTTTATTCCAACACGTCACTTAGAAAAAGAAGATGGTTCTAAATTGAAGAAAGGTGAGAAGGCGCAAATCCAGATCATTGAATTCAACAAAGAATTTAAAAGAGTAGTAGGTTCTCATATGATTCTTCATAAAGAAGAAGAAGCTAAGAACGTACAGCAAGCCGCAGCTAAGTCTGCTGAAGAGTCTAAGCCTACTTTAGGTGATGCTAACTCTAAGCTACAAGCTCTTAAAGATAGAATGGAAGGAAAATAAAATTCTCCTTTTAAATATTCAAAACCCTTATCATTTTAATGATAAGGGTTTTTTTATTTCTAAAATTCAATAGATTGAAGACAACATATTATTCAATAAATATGATTTTTATCATCATACATTCTAATATAGAATTTTTTTGCTCCGTAAAATAAAAATGTAAGTAGGTTCACAGATCAAAATTCTTATCTTTGTTAAAATTGTGGGTAATGTCGCCTATAGTTTTGAAATTAAATTGGTTTCATGAGTCAAAAATTACTTCTCGACGCTGCAGCTCTGGATATCATTCTTCACAGGCTTGCTTGCCAATTAATTGAAAATCACGATACTTTTGAAAATACCGTCCTAATAGGTTTACAACCTAGAGGTAAATATTTATTAAAAAGGATTGAGCATTTGCTGACAACCAGCTATAAGATAAAAAAATTAGAAACTGGTTTGTTAGACATCACCTTTTATCGCGATGACTTCAGAAGAAATGAAGAGCCTTTAAAAGCAAACTCCACTGAAATTAATTTCGTTGTAGAAAATAAACGTGTAGTTATTGTAGATGATGTATTGTATACAGGAAGAAGTATACGCGCTGCGTTAACAGCCTTGCAATCCTTTGGAAGACCTGATACTATTGAGTTACTAACTTTAATAGATAGAAGGTTTTCAAGACATTTGCCTATTCAGCCAGATTATAACGGTCGTCAAGTAGATGCTATAAATAACCAAAAAGTGAAGGTACTCTGGAAAGAGAATGGAGGAGAAGATGCTGTTTACCTTTTAAAAAATGAAGACTAATGAGTGAGTTGAGTGTTGATAATGTCTTAGGGATTAAATATCTTACCGTTGAGGATATCAATCTGATTCATAGAACTGCAGACCAGTTTAAAGAAGTTATTAATAGACCTATTAAAAAAGTACCTTCTTTAAGAGATATTACTATTGCAAACCTATTCTTTGAGAACTCTACTAGAACTAAGCTTTCCTTTGAACTTGCAGAAAAGCGCTTAAGTGCAGATGTAATTAACTTCAGTGCAGCGCAAAGCTCTGTTAAGAAAGGAGAAACCTTAGTAGATACCGTGAACAATATTCTAGCTATGAAAGTAGATATTGTTGTTATGAGGCATCCTAATCCAGGTGCAGGAGTGTTTTTATCAAAACACGTAGATGCTAGAATAGTAAATGCTGGTGATGGCGCACACGAGCACCCTACACAAGCTTTATTAGATAGTTATTCCATTAGAGAAAAGTTAGGAAGTTTAAAAGGTAAAAAAGTAGTTATTGTAGGTGACATATTGCATAGTCGTGTGGCGTTATCAAACATTTACTGCCTTAAAAAGTTAGGAGCTGAAGTTATGGTATGCGGTCCTGCAACTTTATTACCTAAGCATATTGAATCTTTAGGTGTAAAAGTAGAACTTAATCTCAAAAAAGCTCTCAAGTGGTGTGATGTGGCAAACATGTTACGTGTTCAAAATGAACGTATGGATATTTCTTATTTCCCAAGTGTTCGTGAATATGTACAACAATACGGAGTGAATCGAGAATTATTAGATAGTATCAAGAAAGATATTGTAATTATGCATCCTGGACCTATTAATAGAGGTGTAGAAATAACCAGCGATGTTGCAGACTCTGACCAAGCCATTATATTAAATCAAGTAGAAAATGGAGTTGCCATACGTATGGCAGTACTCTATTTAGTTGCCGCAAAAATAAGACGCAATGATTAGTGAAGAACATGAGAATTATACGCTCCTTAAAGATGAGCGAGACGATATAAAAGAGTTTGCTATATTTTTAGGCCGTATTTATGACCAATTTCAGGGTAAAAATTTGGTAATTGATTTATTGCAATATGAAAAAGCTTCATTAATGGACATGATTTGCTTCCTGGAATTAAGTAATAAACATAGGGCAACAAAACATTCTTTTGTCATTGTAAATACAGCGTTGTCGATGGATGAAGTTCCTGAAGAATTGATGATTGTTCCTACCATCCATGAAGCACAAGACGTTATAGGAATGGAAGAAATGGAACGCGAGTTAGGTTTTTAGAAGAGTATATATACTTTTATATAGGTCAGGTTTTACAGTTTTTACTTTAAGACGAAATGAATGCTGTATTTTCACAGCACAAAACAACTTTAATTGAAACTAACTATACTAGGTTGTCATAGTGCCACGCCTAAAGACAATGCGCGTCCTACCGCTCAAGTTTTAGAAATAAAAGGGCATTTGTTTCTCATTGATTGTGGTGAAGGTACGCAAATGGCATTGCGCAAAAACAAAATCAAGTTTGCGCGTATCAAACATATTTTCATTTCACATCTTCATGGTGATCATGTGTATGGTCTCATTGGACTGATATCAACATTTTGCTTATTAGGCCGCGAATCTGAGTTAACGATTTATGGACCTAAAGGAATCAAAGAGATGATTTTGATTCAATTAAAATTGGCCAAGGTTTATACTTCTTTTGATTTACGCTTTCGCGAAAGCATTGAAAATACACCAAATTTGTTACTAGAAGATGATGCTATTACAGTAACTACTATACCTCTAGAACACCGTGTTTTTACTCATGGATTTCTCTTTCAAGAAAAACCAGGCGATCGACATTTAGATATTGTTGCCTGCGAGGAATACGGAATAGACCATGCCTATTACCGCAAGATCAAACAAGGACACGATTTTGCTTTAGATAATGGTGAAGTGATTCCTAATGAAGAGCTAACAATGGATGGTGATGTGCCTAAAAGTTATGCATTTTGCAGTGATACAGTTTATAAAGAAGACATTGTACCACAAATCACTGGTGTTACTGCTTTGTATCATGAAAGTACTTTTTTAAAATCACACGAGCATTTATGTGAAAAAACAAAACACAGCACTGCAGAGCAAGCTGCAACTATCGCTAAAATGGCAAAAGTAGATACTTTGATTATCGGCCATTATTCTTCTCGATACGGCGATTATGAGTTATTTAGAAAAGAAGCGATTCAAGTATTTGAAAATACAGAATTAGCCAAAGATGGAAAGGTTTTTGAATTTATTTAATGTAAAGTAAAAGCCCAATCGCAAGATTGGGCTTTGTTTATTTTATATTTTCTAAAAAGAATTAAACCTTCTTCATTTGCTGCTTCATCATCTTGATTTGATCGTTCAGCATTCCATGTTTATCTAATTTTTTTGCTTCGGTAAGTAGGGCAGTAGCTTCACGTTTGCGACGCTTCATCATAGAAATACCAGCAAGGTTTAATTTTGCAACGGCAAGATCTTGATCCATGCTTAATCCTAATGAGATGGCTTTCTTAAAGTATTTCTCTGCTTTAGTCATGTTCTCTTGTGAGATCATTAAACCATGTAGGTAGTTGTAATAACCTTGTTGTTTTTGAACCAATGCTGTTTCTGGATTAGATATTTTATCCAACCAATTTTTTGCACCTGGGAAATCTTGCTTTCTTAACTTCCAAAAGGCAAGCAATATCATTTCGTTTTTGAAATATAGAAAAACGAATATTGCGGAAAATAGAATTAAGAAAATTCCAGTAAGAATCTCGTTTCTAGTAAATTGATATATGGCATAAGCTACGATTAACGCAGTGATGACTAATTTGATGTTTTTATTAAACATTATATAGTTTGTTTTAAAGTTTGCAAAGATAAGGATTTAGTACGTTTTACTTAATAGTAGCAATGACAGTTTTCAGAAGGTTGTAGTCGTTTTTGTTTAAGTTCGACTCTAGTGAAATGAAACAGATAGGTCTCATAAATTTTAGTAATGTATTGTATGATTTTCACCTTTATAAAACGCGGTAAGAACCTTATTAAATTTAGCAGCTTTTTCGATATTGACAGTCTATATAAATCTTATCTTTACCCAGATAAATTATTTTCAAAAAAAAATCACTTAACTATTGTATGTAATAGAAGAGTTGCTATATTTGCAGCCGATTAAAAATTAAGGTTTCAGCACCTTTTTATATACAGATACAGATTTCAAGCTATGGCACAGAAAAGAACATACCAACCGAGTAAAAGGAAAAGAAGAAACAAGCACGGTTTCAGGGAGCGCATGGCCTCTGCAAATGGTCGTAAAGTTCTTGCACGTCGTAGAGCAAAAGGACGTAAGAAGTTATCTGTTTCTACTGAAAGAAGACACAAGAGATAATGATTTATCTTTAATTATATATTAGGCGTTAATTCTTAGAATTGACGCCTTTTTTTGTACCCAAAAATCACGATATTTAAGCTCCTGAAAAACACACTACAATGCCAAAAAGAAAAGACCTCAAATCCATTTTATTAATAGGTAGTGGACCGATCATTATCGGTCAAGCATGTGAATTTGATTATGCTGGCTCACAATCATTAAGATCGCTAAGAGAAGAAGGAATAGAAACTATTCTTATTAACTCAAATCCTGCGACGATCATGACAGACCCTTCTATGGCAGATCATGTTTACTTATTGCCATTGAATACAAAATCTTTAAGAAAAATTCTTAAAGAACATCCGCAGATTGATGCGGTATTACCTACAATGGGTGGTCAGACGGCATTGAATTTATGTATAGAAGCTCAAGAAAAAGGGATTTGGGAAGATCATGGTGTAGACTTGATAGGTGTTGATATTGATGCTATTAACATTACTGAAGATAGAGAAAAGTTTAGAAAGTTGATGGGTGAAATAGGAGTAGGTATGGCACCGCAAGCTACTGCTACTTCATTTTTAAAAGGAAAAGAAATTGCTCAGGAATTTGGTTTTCCATTATGTATTCGTTCTTCTTTTACTTTAGGTGGTGCAGGAGCAGCAATTGTTCATAAAGAAGAAGACTATGATGAGTTACTGACTATGGGACTTGAGGTTTCTCCTATTCATGAGGTCATGATTGATAAGGCACTTTTGGGCTGGAAAGAATACGAATTAGAATTATTACGTGATAAAAATGACAACGTTGTAATTATTTGTACCATCGAGAATATGGATCCTATGGGAATCCATACAGGAGACTCTATCACAGTAGCACCAGCGATGACTTTGTCAGATCGAACTTTTCAAAAAATGCGTGACATGGCCATTCATATGATGCGCAGCATAGGGGAATTTGAAGGTGGCTGTAACGTGCAATTTGCAGTGAGCCCTGATGAAAAAGAAGAAATTATTGCCATTGAGATCAATCCGCGTGTGTCTAGATCTTCAGCATTAGCGAGTAAAGCGACTGGTTATCCTATAGCAAAAGTTGCTACTAAATTAGCTCTAGGATATACACTTGACGAGTTGAATAATCAAATTACTGGTAATACTTCTGCTCTTTTTGAGCCTACTTTAGATTATGTTATTGTTAAAATACCACGCTGGAATTTTGATAAATTCGAGGGAGCAGACCGTACTCTAGGTCTGCAAATGAAAGCGGTAGGAGAAGTGATGGGAATAGGTCGCTCATTTCAAGAAGCATTGCATAAAGCCACACAATCGCTAGAGATTAAACGTAACGGTTTAGGAGCAGATGGAAAAGGCTATACCGATTACAATCAAGTGATTGAAAAATTAACCAATGCAAGTTGGGATCGTGTATTTGCATTGTATGATGCAGTTGCCATGGGAATATCGCTAGATCGCATCTTTGAAATTACAAAGATTGACATGTGGTATTTGAAGCAGTTTGAAGAACTGTTCTTATTAGAAAAAGAAATCGGGAAGTTTGAAGTGAGCACGCTTTCGCGAAAGCTACTACTAGAAGCTAAACAAAAGGGATTTGCAGATCGTCAAATCGCGCATATGTTAGGGTGTTTAGAATCTGAAGTTTACAATTTACGTGATGAAATGAACGTAAACCGAGTATATAAATTAGTAGATACTTGTGCGGCAGAGTTTAAAGCAGATACACCTTACTATTATTCTACTTTTGAGGCAGATATTGAAACTGCCGATGGAAAACGATACACTCAAAACGAAAGTATTGTTTCTGATAAAAAGAAAGTAATCGTTTTAGGATCAGGACCTAACCGAATAGGTCAAGGGATTGAATTTGATTATTGTTGTGTGCATGGAGTTTATGCAGCGCAGGAATGTGGTTATGAAACAATCATGATCAACTGTAATCCAGAAACTGTTTCAACTGATTTTGATACAGCAGATAAATTATACTTTGAACCAGTATTTTGGGAACATATTTATGACATTATACGTCATGAAAAGCCAGAAGGTGTTATCGTACAATTAGGAGGACAGACAGCTCTTAAACTAGCTGAAAAGCTAGATCGTTACGGTATAAAAATCATGGGAACCAGTTATCAAGCTCTTGATCTAGCTGAAGATAGAGGATTGTTCTCAAAGATGTTATTAGAGAACGATATACCATTCCCAGAATTTGCAACAGCAACAACTCCTGCAGAAGCACTTGCGGTTGCAGATAAATTAAACTTTCCTATTCTCGTAAGACCTTCTTATGTGTTAGGTGGACAAGGAATGAAAATCGTTATCAATAAGGACGAGTTAGAAGAACATGTAGTAGATATTTTAAGAAAAATACCTAACAATGTTTTACTACTCGATCACTATCTAGATGGTGCGATAGAGGCAGAAGCAGATGCTATTTGTGATGGTGAAAATGTTTACATCATAGGTATTATGGAGCACATAGAACCTTGTGGTGTCCATTCTGGAGATTCAAATGCATTGTTACCACCTTTTAATCTAGGTGATTTAGTGATGCAACAAATTAAGGATCATACTAAGAAAATTGCACTTGCTTTAGATACGGTAGGATTGATTAATATACAGTTTGCGATCAAAGATGAGAAGGTATACATCATTGAGGCAAATCCACGTGCGTCTAGAACGGTTCCATTTATTGCAAAAGCTTATGGAGAACCTTATGTGAATTATGCTACTAAGATTATGTTAGGTCACAATAAGGTTACCGATTTTGACTTTAATCCTCAATTAGAAGGTTATGCAATCAAGCAGCCTGTATTTTCATTTAATAAATTCCCAAATGTTGATAAGCGTTTAGGTCCAGAAATGAAATCTACCGGAGAGAGCATATTATTCATAGACAGTTTAAAAGATGATGCATTTTATGATTTATATGCAAGACGTAGAATGTATTTGAGTAAGTAATTTACTTATGCAGGTGTCAAACTGAGCTTGTCTAAATTGATTTAATATCTGGATTTCAACTCGTCCTAGACAAGCTCAGACTGACAGCGTGTATCCAGATGCCAGTTCAAGCGGTTGTAGAAAACGTTTATCTATCAGCAAAGATGGTACTTTGTAAAAAGGTTTTCGATTATCGCCCAACCGTGCATTTTAAATTTATAAATCAAAGCCCTAAAAGTTTTAAGCTTTTAGGGCTTTTAGTTCTTAATGTTTTTTAAAGTATTTGATTTTGAAATTCTTAGTTTTTATATTTAAACATGAAAAAAATAGATAACATCCTCAAGCATACTCAGAACTTAAAGGTCATCATCATTGTATTTTCAGTGTTGTTTTTGAGTTACTGTATTTTAAATTATGGTTTTCATGAAGTTCATGATCAACTTTTTGGTAATCATATGAAATCTATTTATTTCATTGGTTTAGGTCTACCGATTACAGGTTATGGGATATGGTATGTTCTTCAAGTCGCGCCTATGAGACAGGTTTCAAAAACAAACAAAGTTCTGGGATTACTCTTTTTTGGGATTATTGGGAAATGGATTTTGCTAGCTTTTTTGATTAAATTGCCAAAGAAATTGAAAGAAAAAGATTCTAAATTCAATTTTTGTTCTGAAGTTTATTAATTTAAAAGTGAATTTTCTCGCTTTCGCGAAAGCGAAACAACCAATATCTTCCTATCTCAAAAACCATTACATGAAAAAGATTTTATTTCTCTCCATTCTATTTATTTCTACATCACTTTTTGCTCAAAACGTAGATTACAAAACCTTAGATAAATATATCTCACAAACTCAACAAGATTGGAACATTCCAGGATTGAGTGTAGGAATAGTAAAGGATGGTAAAATAGTATTTGAAAAAGGCTACGGGAAGATGAATGTCAATGAAAACCGAAAACCAGATGAGCATACTATTTATGCCATTGCTAGCAATACCAAGGCATTTACTGCAGCTATCATAGCACAACTAGTAGAAGAAGGAAAGGTCAATTGGGATGATAAAGTACAAGATTATTTACCTTATTTTGAAGTGTATGATCCTGCAATTAGTAAAATGGTAACTATAGAAGATTTACTTAGTCATAATGTAGGTTTAGGTACATTTTCTGGTGATGGAATATGGTATAAAAGTGAGTTGACCACTGAAGAAATTGTAAAGAGAATCAAATTTGTACCACAAGCTTTTGAATTTAGAGATGGCTATGGTTATTCAAACTTGATGTTTATCACTGCAGGTGCATTGATTGAAAAAGTTACTGGTAAGAGTTTCAAAGAAAATGTAACAGAACGTTTTTTGAAACCATTAGAAATGGATAATACAGTTGTGAGCATTAAAGATTTTGATTCTAATACAAATGTAGCAACTCCTCACGCGATGAATACAAATAATGAGAACTATGTCATTCCATGGGTAGGATGGGACAATGTACAATCTACTGGTGGTATTATTTCTAGTGTTCATGATATGAGTAAATGGATGATATTTAACATGAATCATGGTGTTACCATAAAAAGCGATACTCTTTTCAATACCAATAGTCGCAATAGAATGTGGAATATCAATAATTCTTTTGGAACAAATCAAGTAAAGAGAAATTCTACTGGAATGCATTATTCTGGTTACGGATTAGGTTGGTTTATAGGTGATTATCATGGTCATTATAGAGTGCGACATGGCGGTGGATATGATGGAATGATCTCTACCGTACAAATGCTACCAGATGAAAATCTAGGTGTTGTTGTGCTTACTAATGGTGTGAAAGCACCTACTAATGCTATTGCTTATTACATTTTTGACCGTTTTTTAAATCGGGATCAAAACGATTGGAGTAAAGAAATGCTAGACAGTTATGATGAATGGAAAGCGAGTGATACTAGGATAGCAGACAGAAAAGCAAAACAAGTAAAAGGGACGCAGCCTATCCTAAAAAAGGAAGCTATTTTAGGAACTTATCATGCAGATATCTATGGTAATTTTGAAGTTATTGAGAAAAATGGCAAACTTAAATTACTTTGGGAGCATACACCTTTGTTAAATAGTACTTTAGAACATTTTAATTATGACGCTTATGAAATAAAATGGGACGAGCCTCAGGCGTGGTTCTCTTTTGGGACCGTAAAGTTTGAAAGTGATGCTTATGGTAAAGTAACTGGTATCTCTTTTGACATTCCTAACGACGACTTCTTCTTTTACGAGATGAATGCTAAGAAAGTGAAGTAATATGCCTACTAATAATTTTTAAACAATTCAGCTTTTACACTTACAAGAACTTCATCCGCAATTTTATCAGAAACAATTTTAGGAATTTCAATTTTGTAATCCTGAGGTTTGATGACAAAATCAGAACTTAATTGGATACTTTTTCCCGTACGATTAATATTGATAGGAATTGAAATATTTTGAGTAATTCCATGAAGTTTTAAAGTTCCGTCTAAAATATAAGTTTTAGAAATATTCTGTGTAATTGCGGTAGCTTTAAAACCGGATAATTTACCTTTTATAATTGCTTTAGGATGATCATCACTTTCTAAATAGTTTTCATTAAAATGCTCTTGCATAAGTGCATTAGGAAAGCGAAATCCGTTAACTAATGCCAAAGCCGCAAGATCACCTGAGTTGACATCCAGAACTATAGTAGTACTTTTATTGATAGCTTCAATAGGCTCAAAGGTATCTACAGATGCTTGAAAAGTAATCGTACCAGTGCGCGTTTGAAATCGTTCGGTTATAACGTCAGAAGAGCTATTAGCCATTAATAGCACAAATGAGAAACAAAATAGGATAGTCTTCATAAGGTTTAATTTTCTAGATAACCGTCAGTTTGCCATTGCAATATCAGGTCAATACTATTTTGAGGTAAGCGTCTGCCTTGTGGCATGAGTAAAGGATCGCCTTCTTCTCTAGTGATACGATCAATAACATTACCATTTTCTGTTGCTTCTCTAAACTGTGCATAGGTACTGTAGCTATTATTTCCTGATGCAAAATTATCGTTGTGACAGGATAAACACTGACTTTCAACAATAGGAAAAACATCAGTGTTGTATTTAACAGTCTCGATTATGGTCCTGTCATTTACAAGGTCTTCAGGACTTGTTTCACTACAAGAAATGAATAAACTCATTAAAATTAAAAATATTATGCTTTTTTTCATAGGGCAATATAAATGATATATGGTAACAAAACTGTGATAAATATGAATTAAATTTACGAATAGTTTATCTACAATGAAAAAAATATTAGTTTTTATTACAGTTCTAATTTTAGTGATTCTTATGGGTAGTTATTTTTATTTATATCAGGATCATAGGGATGTAAGTGCTACAACTGCAGTAAATACTTTTAATTCTAACCAGTTATTGGATGTTTTTCAGGATTCAGTAATTGAGAATGATAAAGAAATACTTGATCAAGTGATCTTGATAACTGGTGTAGCCACTAGCGCGTCTGAATATTCAGTTATATTAGATCATAAAATATTTATTGAGTTTGATCAAAAAAACTATAATGCTTCTAATTACGTAATTAATAAAAACCAGACCTATACTATTAAAGGAAGATGTCTAGGTTATGATGACCTCCTAGAAGAGGTAAGGATAGACCAAGCTATTTTAGAAAAGTAAACTCTATAAACAAAGAACTATGAAAAAAAATTACTCTTTTTACAGCACTCTAACAGCAATACCTATTGCTTTATTTGTACTGGTAGCATTTACAGGTGGACAGCCAGGTCAGTTTTCTGGTTCACCAGGCGATGGAGGTTCTACTTGTACACAATGTCATAGTCCGGGCGCTAATCACGGCGGTACTCCTGTTCTTACTAATGTGCCAACTGCATATGCTGCTGGACAGACTTATAATTTAAACCTCGCTATAAATGGCTCTTCTGTCTCAAAATTTGGTTTTAATATCACCGCAGAAACTGCAGGCGGAACAAAAGTAGGAAGCTGGACTGCAGGCAATGGAACTCGTTTAAGATCAGATAATAATGGACTTACACACAATAGCACCGGTTCTTCAAGCAATAATTGGGATCTCGCATGGACGGCACCTTCTTCAGATCTAGGTGAAGTAACTTTTTATTATGCAACGATCCAAGCAAATAATGCAAATGGTAATGGTGGTGATCAAATGGTTTCTGGTCAATCTAATGGAGTATTGACAAATAATGATGAGCAAATTAGTTCATTTAAACTGTTTCCTACTCATGTAATTAATGATGTGACTATAGAGCTGGCGCATTCTGAACAGGCACAATTAGTCATTTATAACATGAATGGTCAACCAGTCATGCAACGCAACCTTGAAAGGCAAAGTCAAATTAATGTAGCCTCGCTCTCATCAGGAATTTATATAAGTCAGGTTATCGTGGACGATATGATATCTACACAAAAGTTTGTCAAAAAATAAAAATCATTTTTAAATCAAAGCCGTTCTATTTTTAGGCGGTTTTTTTCATTATCTAATTATGAAATACTTTGTAGCCTTATTAATCTTCTTAACCTCACTCATATCTATAGCACAAGATGATCTATTAGAAGGATTGGAAATTGAAGAAGATAAAAAAGTTACCTCTACCTGGAAATCTTTGAAAGTGGTAAATTTTGAAACAACTAAATTAGTAGCGCCTAAAGAATTACAAGTTGTTATTTCTCATCGTTTTGGAAGTGTAGAAAATGGTATTGATGATTTGTTTGGCCTAGATAACGCTATTACCAGATTTCAATTTGTTTATGGACTTACCGACTGGATGCATATAGAAGCAAGTAGAAGTGGTTTTAATAAAACTTATCAACTTGCTAGCAAATTCAAGCTAAAACAACAGGAAAAAGAAGGTTTTCCTTTTTCAATAGCCTTATTCACCGCCATGGATGCAAATACAGAGTTAGATGAAGCTATTTTTCCCAAGGTAGATTTTGTAGATAGGCTGGGATATACGGCTCAATTTATAGTCGCGAGGAAAATTTCTAAGAGATTATCTGCTCAAATAAGCCCTACATTTTTCCATCAAAATTTTGTTCCTTTTGATCCACAGGATAATACACAATATGCATTAGGTTTAGGAGCTCGTTACAAACTTACTAACCGATGGAGCCTTAACGCAGATTATGGAGCACATTTAAATAGAGCAGATGGCAGCCCGTTTGTAAATCCTTTGAGTATCGGTGTAGATTTAGAAACCGGTGGACATGTTTTTCAGATGCATTTTACAAATGCACAGCCTATGTTAACAAATGGTTTTTTAAGTCAAGGTGCTGGTGACTGGTTGGATGGTCGGTTTTACTTTGGCTTTAATCTAGTACGTTCCTTTTAAAAAGATCAACTGTTAGTTCTTTTCCGCTTTCGCGAAAGCGGAATTTTAAAAAACTATTTTTCTTTAATCAAATAAGCCAACGCCGTAGTTATTACCTAGCTTTTTAATAGCCGAAAAAGCCTTGTCAACTGTGTGATCCTCTACTAAAACGCTGAATTCATTAGTGGTAGAAATAACCTCGTGTAAAGAAATACCTTCCCAAGCAAAACGTTTAAAAATTTGATAATACAATCCTGGTATTTGGGTGTTATTTGTAGGTAATGCGATACTTATTGCGCACAAATTATCTTGCATACCGATCATGGTTTCTTTTACAAATTCATCTATAATATGCTGTTTTTCACTTGACGAAATTACTAAGTTACTTTCATGAACGCCTCTAGAAAATCCATAGAAAATAGTAGTGTTTATAGATTCTAGTATTTTACTATGACTTAATATCAACGTACTAGAGTTTTTAAAGGTAAAATCTACTAGATTAGAACGTACTGTGATATCTCCTAGATTTTTTAAAACCGATTTTAAGTTATTAGAATGTCTTAAATCTTTGGGTGGATGATATCTTCTCAATGCCATCATGATTGCACCTGTTTTTACTGGCTTTCGTAACATATTGCTTATAGTATCCTGCAACTCTTCTGCTAGAGCAGAAAAGTTGATGATACGTCTAGATAGTGCTTCCTCCAGAAAGGGTTGTGTGACTAAGATTTCTTCCACACAATCTGATATAGTTTTCATGTTGTTAATTATTTAACAAGTAGTGTAAATTTAAACAAATTTACTTGTTTTTTATATAGTTCCTTTATTCCGGTTGTATGTTTGTTTAAAAAGAAAAATGCAGGTTTTGAAATTTGGTGGTACTTCTGTCGGTTCTGTAGAGAACATGACTCATGTAAAAGACATAATCAATGATGGCACAAATAAAATTGTTGTACTATCTGCAATGTCAGGAACTACAAATGCATTAGTTCAAATTTCTGACACCATTAAATTAGGAAATAAACAAGCTGCTATTGATTTAATAGAATCGTTAACTAATAAGTATAAATTAACAATTAGACAGTTATTAGTTGATGAAAAATTAGCACTTGACGCTAGTGTCTATACCAATAAAGTTTTTAAAGGATTAATAGAGTTGATAGACTTGCCACACTCTGAATATGTTTATAATCATATTGTTGGTCAAGGAGAATTGTTATCTACTTATTTATTCAGTCGGTTTTTAATTCAGGAAGGAATCAAAGCAACCTTGTTACCAGCACTTGATTTTATGCGTATAGATCAAAATAACGATCCCGATTCTTTTTATATCAAACAAAACCTAGACAGACTGCTTAATGAAAAGGAAGGTACATATATTTATATTACACAAGGTTTTATTTGTCTAGATGTAGAAGGTCGTATTTCAAACTTAAAACGTGGCGGTAGCGATTATACAGCTTCTATCATAGGAGCAGCGATAAATGCAGAAGAGGTGCAAATCTGGACAGATATTGATGGTTTCCATAATAATGATCCTAGATTTGTAGAAAATACGGCAGCAATTTCAAATATTTCCTTTGATGAGGCTGCAGAGCTAGCCTATTTCGGTGCTAAAATCTTGCATCCTCAAACGGTAATGCCAGTTAGAGATCTTAATACTCCTGTACGTTTAAAAAATACCATGTCCCCAGATTCTTATGGAACATTAATCACACAGCAGGTACACGGAGAAGGAATAAAGGCTATTGCCGCAAAAGATGGTATTTATGCCATAAAAATAAAGTCTGCAAGGATGTTGCAAGCTCATGGTTTTTTAAAACGTGTTTTTGAGGTATTTGAAAAGTATGAGACTCCTATTGATATGATTACTACTTCTGAAATTGCAGTTTCACTGACCATTGACAATCCTTTGCATCTGGAAGCTATAGTAGCAGAATTAGAGAAAATAGCTAGTGTAGAAGTAGATCAAGATATGAGTATTGTTTGTCTAGTAGGAAATAACATCATTTATCATCGAGATACGCCTAGATTATTTCAAATTCTTCAGGATGTATCTGTAAGAATGATTGCT
Organism: Nonlabens sp.; assembly: GCF_965657255.1. Classification (NCBI taxonomy): domain Bacteria; kingdom Pseudomonadati; phylum Bacteroidota; class Flavobacteriia; order Flavobacteriales; family Flavobacteriaceae; genus Nonlabens; species Nonlabens sp. Next base: position 35,419 of record NZ_CBFHNM010000006.1, on the reverse strand, counting down.
TATGGAGGTAGCAATAACAATATATCATTGCTTATTAATACTAATGATAAAAAGGATACCTTACGTAAACTTCAAGACTATGTGTTTAAATCACAATCAGGATATGCTATCCATTAAAGGTTGATTTCTACATTATATTTATTCAATTCTTTTTTATATCGGTCATCTGAAAAATTAGCATTGGCAATTTCGTCGGCGCTATTTTTTTTGATTTCCTTTCTTTTAATAGCTCGTGCAAAGCGGCGTACATGAGTTTCATTACTTATCTTAAGACCAGGAACTGGTACTGTATTACCATTTTCATCCTTTGCGACCATCGTTAGAAATGAAGAATTACAGTGCTTTGTCACTCCAGTTTGAATATTTTCTGCATCGACACGTATTCCTACCACTATGGAAGAAGTCCCTACATAATTTACTGACGCTCTAAGTGTAAGCATTTCACCTACTTCTATAGGGGCTAAGAAATCCACCACATCCACACTTGCTGTAACACAATAATTACCGCTGTGTTTTGATGCACAGGCAAACGCTATTTGATCTATAAGTGATAACACATAACCACCATGAATTTTACCAGAAAAATTAGCATTAGATGGCAACATGAGTAATGACAACATCACTTTAGATTGTTCTGGAGACTTAAATTTATCTTTCATTTTGTTTAATTATTGTCGTTCTCGCTTTTGCGAAAGCGAGATGCTTAAAATCAATTGCGATTAAAATGAGGACTGTTTTCCAGCGTTACTTCAGTAATAAAATACTTAGTATCACCCCAAAAAAAGAATGTGCCGAACTTCTCCTCATATTTCAATTTTACATATTTGCCTTGATAGTCCTTTAATTTTTCAATTACTGCAGGTTGATTGTCCATTACAGAAAATGAAAATATTTGCGCACCGCTTATTCCCTGAGAAATCTCGCCTTCCCATGTTTTTACCACAACACCTTTACTAGAAAATTTGATCAATTCACCACTGCGATAACCTTCAGAATAACTTGCAAAATAGATGAATGCATACCATAATGCCATCATAATTAAAATCGTGGCAAGTATAACTCCTAAAATCTTTTTCATAATACGTAGTTTTTGAATAGCAGTCCTATCAGAATTGCGATGCCAAAGCTAAGCAATGTACCTATCAATACATACTCTGTCAACTTCATATTTTTTGCTTTACTGAGATCTCCAAATCTAAATACAGACTTTGCCGTTAGTAGTAAACCTACCGCGCTAAAGTGATTAGTAATGATAAATAGAAAGATAAGTAAGCGCTCTAACATACCTATCCATTTTCCAGAATTTTTAAGTCCGTAGATTCCTGTATCATCATCAGTTAAAGTCCATCTCGTAAAAATATTTTGAGCATGATCCCTACAGGACTTGTTAAAAAGATAATACATAATATAAGTGGCCAGATGATTTTTAACCACTCATTTGAAATGGTAAAGTCAATGGAGGCGATGCTCATAGAAATAATAGTAATTACAAGTATATGCGCTAGTTGATCTAAGGTAAATAACCATCGTTGATTCTTTCTATTAGTCAAATAAAGCTTTCCAGCATCAATAATTAAGTGTGTGATAAAAATAATTAGTGCGATATACCGTAATCGATACTGTATAATAATAGCCAAGATAAAATACCGTGAATAGCAGCGTGCAAGTATATATGGTAGGAGGCTAGCTTATGTTTTTCTTTCTTCTTTGTAAATTTATTTGTTTGAAAAACAAAGTCACCTAAGAAGTGAGCGATTAGTAGTTTAATTAATAGCTGCATGTCTCACGTCTTTGTAGTATTGTATGAATAAATTAAGAAGAAGATCGGTTTCCTTTTGGTGTGCTCGATCTAGTCTACGACTTGCTGTTGCTTGTTTCACCCCTAAAATAGCACCTAATTCTTTTTGTGTAATTCCTGGATTATTTAACGATTCAAATATGGTAGAAGCTCCATTTTCTGTCCATTCGTTCATGTATATTAAAGCGATTTGCAGGGTTGTGTTCATATACTTATCTAATGGGTGACCACTGTCAACCATTAAATCTTGATCTATATCTTTCAAAGAATCTAATAATACACCAGATCTGGTTAAGGCACTACCATTTGATTTTGCGATGTTTTTTTCAATTAAATTTATATCACCTAGACCTATAGCAATGCGCACGTCAAGCAATCCATTTCTTTTAAGAGCAGCTTTAATTTTTATACTAACAAATAAAGCCAATTGCGGTTTTTCTAACCATGCTTGAAAACTATCACCACGATAGATTTGATACATTCCTTTTTTAGAATACTTTTCTAATATAGGCTCAATGATCTTTAAATAATCATCAGTACTATTTTTCTGTGAGCCTATAATATCACCTGCTAAAACTACTTCCATATCCATTTATTTGAATTATTACATAAAAGTGTAATAATTCAAATAAATTACATAATAACGTAATATTATATTTTATTACGTAAAAGCGTAATATTTAAACAATCAAAATTAATCTAGTAAAGTGTCTTCATCACTACCATCTAAAAAGTCTGGATCGCTTTCTATTGCTCGATTTACAAGTTTTTCATTAAGAGACTTATTAGCTTTTGCGCCTAGTTTTTTCAATCGTTCTATGCGTCCCACGAGATTTCCAGAACCTTCAGTAAGCTTATTCATACTGGAAGAGTAAGATTTTTTTACGGTATCCAGTTGTGATCCTACTTTGATTAAGTCTTCTGTGAGTCCTACAAACTTATCATATAATGCTCCGGCGGCTGTTGCAATATCTAGCGCATTTTTCTGTTGTTTTTCATTTTGCCACATCGTGTCAATCGTACGTAAAGTTGCTAGCAAAGTGGTAGGCGTCACAATTACTATATTCTTATCAAATGCATCGCTATATAAATTACTATCATGATTTAAAGCCATGGCAAAAGCCGGTTCAATAGGCACAAAAAGCAGTACAAAATCAGGACTTTCTATATGATAATCATGGTAAGACTTACCAGAAAGATCTGCAACATGCTTTTTTAAAGATGCCACATGTTCTTTTAGATGTCTTTCTTGTAAACTATCGTCTTCTTCATTAATGTAACGTTCATAAGCGTTGAGCGATACCTTAGAATCAATTACCATTTTCTTGCCACCAGGAAGATGGATCACCACATCTGGAAATAAAGTTCTTCCATCTTCAGTTTTGATAGTGTGTTGTACTTCATATTCAGATCCTTTAGTTAAACCAGATTTTTCTAAAACTCTTTCTAGTACTAATTCGCCCCAATTACCACGCATTTTAGCATCTCCTTTCAGCGCTTTGGTAAGATTACTGGTTTCTTTACTCATTTGCTGGTTAAGTTCTTTTAGCCCTATAATTTGTTGACGTAAAGAACTTTGTCTATCAATGGTGTCTTTGTGAGTATCTTCTACACGTTTTTCAAAACTTTTGATTTTATCTTGTAACGGGCTTAAAATTTGCTCGATGTTTTTCTTGTTTTGATCGGTAAATTTGGTGCTTTTTTCGTCTAAGATTTTGTTAGCGAGGTTTTCAAATTCTTTTGTAAATTTTTCATTCAATTTCTCAATTTCACCTTGTGCTTCGGTATGTTTTTCTTCCGCTTTCGCGAAAGCGGTACGTTGCTCAGCAAGTAACACATTTAAGTTTTCCTTCTCTATCGCGATATCTCGATATTCTTTTTCTAGCTTTTGAAGTCTAGTACTCAGTTCTTGCTGACTTTCTATTTTCTGCTCTAGTTGTGCACTGTACTGACTGTTCTCATGACGCAATTTATCACGTTCTTGAATGGCAGGTTGTAATTGAGAAAGTTGTGAATTTAACTGCTTTTTTTCTGATTCTAATAGATTCAGACTTCCAGCAAAACGAGTTTTAGCAAAAAACCACGCGACAACTGCACCTATGACAACACCTAATAATAAGAATAGCAACCAAGAAATTTCTGAAGACATAAAAGAAGATTTATGTAAAAATACAATCCTCATACCTTGCTTAAAATAAGAATCTAATCGAGTTATTCACAAGAATAGATTTTATCTAAAACGGAGCAGGAACTTTTAGTAACACAGGCTTTAAAGTTACGGGATGTATAAACTCAATTTGCTCTGCATGAAGATATAATCTATCTTTTTTATGTCCATAAAGATCATCACCTATAATAGGACAATTCAATCCTAGCGGATGCGCCGCATGAACGCGCAACTGATGCGTGCGCCCAGTAATAGGGTAGAAGTGAACTCTGGTTTTACCATCTTTGCGCTCGATAACCTCATAGCGAGTTCTGGCACTTTTCCCAAGCTCTGGATCTACCATTTGAAAAGGTCTATTATCGAGGTCTACTCTAAGAGCAAGATTTATAAAACCGTTATCTTCTTTTACATTTCCATCGAGTAGGGCTACATATCTTTTTTTAACCGTACGTTTCTCAAACTGATCTTGAAGTTTTTTATGAACTTTTAGTGATTTAGTAAGTACCAAAACCCCTGAAGTACTCATATCTAATCGATGCACAATTAGTGGACCTGTCGCTTCTGGAAAACGTTTTTTCATTCTAGTTTCTACAGAATCCTCAATGGTTTTACCCTTAACAGATAGAAATTCTTCAGGCTTGTTCACTGCCATTATTTGCTCGTCTTCATATATTAAATGCAATTCTTTTCCTTCGGCAGGATTTTCTAACATAGGATTATCATCTACATCAAGCCCTTGTAACATATGTTCGAGAAGCGGCTCACATTTAGAACGACACGATGGATAAAAATGACCATGTTTTCTAATTTGTGAACGTAATGATTCTCCATACCAAAACTCTGCCATTGCAAGTGGTTTTAAACCATGTAGATAAGCATATTGCAGTAATTTAGGTGCCGCACAATCTCCAGTTCCAGATGGTGGTAAATAAGGCGGAATGTTCTGGAAAAGTTCCATGGCGTTTTTACGCTCACCATTTGCATTTAAAAAGCTGTATTGTTCAAATATCCATTCTTGCAGCTGGTTAGAAAGTTCTTTACGTTGCTGTTTAAGTTTCTTAATTTCACTTTCTTGTTTAGAAATAAAATTTTCTAATGGTAAAATCTTTTCGTTTAGATAGATTTTATATTCTTTAAGTAAGAACTTAGCATGCATTCCTTGCATTTGATGTTGATCAATTAGCTTCTGATAATCTTGATCATTTAAAGTCTCTAAAGCTTTTAGTCTTTCGGCTTTGCGGTTTGCTTTGAGGTTGGAGTGTTTTTTACGTTGATTGTAGAGTAGGAGCTTGCTTTCTTTTTCTAGTTCAATAAATTGCTTTTTAGCTTTTAGAAAGTTAGCGTCTTTTTCTAAAGCTTTAATTTCTTTATTAAGACGATCTAATTTTGAGTTCTCTTTTGCGTATAAACTGTCCTCAGTAAACATATTAAAAACTAGAGGTACAAACTCTGAATCAATTTGATTTCCAGTGATCACACCAGAATAGGCCCAAAGATGTCCTAAGTTACCATCTTTATTTTTCACTACAAGAACCCCAAACATTTTCCCAAGTGGATGCTGGTAATTCTCAGGTCCTAAATTCAGATCAAAGAACCAGTTATCAAAGCTGTCTAAGTAACTTTTAAGTTGCTCAGCAGCTTCTACAGCTAGTGGATGTGGCTCATATAGAAATGGAAAAGTAAATTTTTGTGGTATTTTACTTTCAATTTTTGAACGAAATAAATGTAATTTCAAAATATCGAACAGATATAATTATTATGCAAGACTCTGCATACCAACAAGTCCATGATACAAACCTTCTTTTGCTAGTAAATTTGTGTGTGTTCCTTGTTCTACTATTTCACCTTTCTTCATTACAACGATTTGATCAGCATTTTGAATAGTAGATAGTCGGTGAGCGATGATAATAGATGTTCTGTTTTTCATCACTTTTTCTAGTGCATCTTGAACCAGTCGTTCACTTTCTGTGTCTAGTGCACTGGTAGCCTCGTCTAGAATCAATATAGGAGCATTTTTAAGAACCGCACGAGCGATAGAGAGACGTTGCTTCTGTCCACCGCTTAACTTACCACCACTATCACCTATATTGGTATGAATTCCTTTAGGTAAACCTTTTACAAATTCCCACGCATTAGCAATTTTAAGTGCATCTATAATTTGGTCTTCGCTTGCATTTTTATCGCTTAGCGCAACGTTTGTAGCAATTGTATCATTAAAGAGAATAGAATCTTGTGTCACAAGCGCCATTTGATCACGTAAACTTTTCAAAGTGACTTCTTTGATGTTAAGTCCATCTATAGTGATCGTTCCTTTTTCTACATCGTAGAACCTAGTTAATAAATTTGCTATCGTGCTTTTTCCAGAACCACTTTGTCCCACTAGTGCAACGCTGGTTCCTTTTTCTATAGTTAATGAAAAATTCTTTAAAACAGGCTCGCTGTCATAGGAAAAGGTCACATCTTTTAAATGTATCGCTTTCGCGAAAGCGGGAACTATTGCAGCTCCTTGTTTGTCTGCAATTTCATTTTTTGTTTGTAATATTTCTAGAACTCGTTCTGCACTGGCATTACCTTCTTTAATTTGATAACTAGCTTTAGAAAGTGCCTTAGCTGGAGTCAGTATATTGTAGGCGAGTACCATGAAACCTATAAAGGTCGTAGGATCAATCGATTCTTCTATTAATACTAAACGACCACCGAACCATAATAGAATTCCAATAACTAAAATACCTAAAAACTCACTTACTGGACTTGCAAAACCTTTACGGTGATTCAATTTCACTGCAAATCGATACATTCTATTGGTACTGTTTTGAAAGCTTTCACTTAAACGATCTTCAGCATTGAAACCTTTAATAACTTTCAAACCGCTTAAAGTTTCTTCTAGTAAGGAAAGAAAATAACCCTGCTCTTTTTGAACCTGACCACTACGTTTTTTAAGTTTTTTACCTAATCTAGAAATTAAGAATCCAGAAACAGGTAAAAAAATCAACATAAAGACAGTGAGTTTAGCACTCATTACTAGCATAATAGCTAGTGTAAAAATAATATTGAGTGGTTCTTTAATAATGAGTTCTAAAATAGATAGAAAGCTATTTTGAATTTGTAGCACGTCAGCACTTGTTCTAGCGATGACATCTCCTTTGCGTTTTTCAGAGAAATAAGAAATCGGGAGATGTACTATTTTGGTAAATAAATCGTCTCTTACGTCTCTTAATACACCATTTCTTAGATAAGCTATAAAATACATTCCTAAATAACCAAAAAGATTTTTTAGGAAGAACAGAATCAATACCAAAGCTATTACAATGATAAGGGCTTGTTCTTTTCCATCAGTTTGTGTAGTAATGTAGTAGCCTAAATAACCTTTAATGTAATCCATTGTATTATTAATACCATCCCAAGTTGGAGCAATGTTTACCGCTTGTGTCTTATCAAAGAGGACATCTAGCATAGGTATTAAGGAAACAAAACTTAATGCACCAAAAAGAGCATAAAATACATTACTAATTATGTTGAGAAATGCATAGCGTTTATAAGGCTTAGCATACTTCAAAATCTCTTTAAAATAATTCATTAATTATATATCAAAACTGGCAAGAATGCCATTAATCTTTTCTTCTAGCTGGGCTTGAACCTTAGGGTAATGATCGACATGGTCTAGTGTCGTTTTAACCGATATATAGAATTTTATCTTAGGTTCTGTTCCACTAGGTCGTGCTGCAATTTTTGAGCCATCTGCTAGATAAAAAATTAAAACGTTTGATTTTGGAATATCTATGGTTTCTGTTTGCTGTAACTGCCTGTTCTCTCTAGTGCTTGCATGATAATCTTCAATAATAATGACATCTTGTCCACCTATTTGCGCAGGCGGATTTTCTCTTAAATCTATCATCATTTGTTTGATCTCTGCCGCGCCAGAAATACCTTTTTTAACTAAGGAAACTAATTTCTCTTGATAAACACCATGCTCTAGGTAAAGTTTTAATAATTCTTTATAAACGGTTGAATTGTTTGCTTTCGCGAAAGCGTACATTTCACAAGCCAGTAAACACGCAGTAACCGCATCTTTATCTCTAACAAAATCGCCTACCATGAAACCAAAGCTTTCCTCGCCACCACCTACAAAATCTTGTTTTGAGTGGTCTTTTATCATTTTTGCAATCCATTTAAAACCTGTCAGTCCTTCTTTACATTCTACTTTATAAGATCTTGCAAGGTCATGCATCATGGGAGTAGAGACTATGGTTGATCCTATAAACGGATCCTTCATTGATTTTAAGTCGCTTTGCTTTAATAAAAAGTCGGTCATGGCGATCATGGTTTGATTACCATTGAGCAATACCATATTTCCGTCATTATCTCTAACGGCAACACCTAATCGATCAGAATCTGGATCAGTACCTATAACAATGTCTGCATTCACTTGATTAGCGAGATCGACTGCCATTTTTAAGGCTTCTGGCTCTTCTGGATTGGGTGATTTTACTGTAGGGAATTCTCCATCTGGAAAAGCTTGTTCCTTAACCACATGTAAATCAGAATATCCAGCACGTTTCAAAGTTTCAGGAATAAGCGTGATGCTCGTACCATGAAGACTGGTAAAAACTATTTTTAATCGAGAACGATCTACATTGCCAGCAATTTTACCAGCTTTGATGCTGTCTTCAATAAAAGCATTATCATCGTCTTCTGTGAGCAGTTCTATTAATTCTGGTTTACTATTAAAGTTAATATCCTTAAAATCTAATGAACTAATTAAGTCTAGGATTTCTTGATCTTGTGGTGGTACTAATTGCCCACCATCTTGCCAATAGACTTTATAACCATTATACTCTGGCGGATTATGGCTTGCAGTCAGTACAATTCCTGCATGGCAGCTTTTTGCTTTTACCGTGTAGGAAAGTAGTGGAGTTGGGCGTAACTCGGCAAATAAATAAACATGAATACCGTTTGCACTGAAAACGTCTGCAACAACTTGTGCGAGTTCTTTTGAATTACGACGGCAATCGTATGCAATAGCTACTTTTATTTGCTCTTCAGGAAATTGTTCTTTTAAATATTGTGAAAGACCTTGTGTGTTTTTTCCTAAGGTATAATTATTAATTCGATTTGTACCAACACCCATGATACCGCGCATGCCACCAGTACCGAATTCTAGATTTTTATAGAAAGATTCTTGAAATTCTTCATTATCTGCTGTTAGTAAAGCAAGTGTTCTAGTGATAGTAGCTTCATCAAACGGCTCTTTAGTCCATGATTGAGCTGTTTTAAGTATATGGTCTTTGTTCATGTGCTGTAGTCTTAATTTCTAGCACAAATATAGGAATAAGTAGGCAGTATCGGTGATCAGTATTCAGTATCAGTCATAGTAGGATTTTTTTGAAAAGCATATCAAAATGAGTTTTTATCATAGCTAAAACCTACGACTGTAAATTAAAACCTACTAAATAGTTTCAGAGATTTTATAACGATCTTTTTGATTTCCATTTCTTAGTATCAATTCACCTAAAAATCCAGCAATAAAGAAAAGTGTTCCTAATATCATGGTCGTTAGTGCGATATAAAACCATGGATTGTCAGTTACTAAACGATACGGAATATCACTATACATTCTATAAAGCTTTGAGCCGCCTACGTATCCAGCAGTTGTAAAACCTATTAGAAACATGATCACGCCCAAAGATCCAAAAAGGTGCATAGGTCGTTTACCGTATTTTGATATAAAAGCAATGGTGATTAAATCAAGAAAGCCATTTATAAATCGCTCGTATCCAAATTTGGTCGTGCCGTATTTACGAGCTTGATGAATAACTTCTTTTTGAGTGATTTTTGTGAATCCAGCATTTTTAGCTAGTACAGGAATGTAGCGATGCATTTCTCCATGCACATCGATATTTTTAATTACCTGTTTATTATAAGCTTTTAAACCGCAATTAAAATCATTTAATTGCACACCACTAGTCTTTCTAGCTGCCCAATTGAATAATTTACTTGGCAGGTTTTTTGAAATTACACTGTCATAACGTTTCTTTTTCCAACCACTTACCAGATCATAACCTTTATCAAAAATCATGTAATATAATTCTGGAATCTCGTCTGGTGAGTCCTGTAAATCTGCGTCCATAGTAATGACTACATCTCCTAGAGCGGCTTCAAAACCGGCATGAAGCGCTTGAGATTTGCCATAATTAGCTTGGAATTTAATAGCCTTTATTGGATTAGAAATAGGGTTGTTATCTCGCTTTCGCGAAAGCGAGTTTATAATATCCCAGCTACCATCTGTACTGCCATCATCTATATAAATTACTTCATAAGAAAAGTTAGTTGTTTGCATCACACGATCGATCCATGCCTGTAATTCAGGTATAGAATCTGCCTCGTTGAGCAATGGGATGATTATAGAAAGTTGTATTTTATTCAAACTCGTACGGTTGGTCTTTTTTGATAATTAGGCTAGAAATTAATCCGATAACGGTATAAAAAGCGACATTGCTTATATACCCTATCACAATACTAGCGATGCCCATAGGTGTAGGACTTAAGGCCATAGAGCTGCGAATTTGTTCTTCTGATACCTGTCCAGCTGCTTCTTCCATACCTAACCATCCTAACATATTATTACTCATTTCTATAGATGCCTGAATGGTTAATTCAAGTAATTGTTCTTTTGCTTGAGGATCAATAATGTTGAAAATTAACAAAGCAGCAACAACATATCCTAAAAAGGCAATGGCAACAGCAACTACAAAGTAAAGTAAGGCGCTACCAAAACTGATGTAACCACCTAGTTCTATTTTGGCCTGTTTCTGAGCATAAACGGCTAGTATAAAAACAGCAATGGAAATAGGATACGTCACTAGCGGATTTAGAAAAAGGCTTAAATCTATTTGCCAAATAGCAAAATAGGAGATCACAAATATCATAAACCCTATTAGACCGAATTTAAGAGATGTTTTTTTTAATACACTATTCATAATAAAATGCTAGTTTTTGTCGTGATTTCAAATATAAAATTAGTTGAAATTAATTATCGCTGCGGTATTTTACTAATTATTAGTCCTGTTATTAAACCTGGAACCGTAAACATTAAAGTTTTAGTAGCAAAGCCTAAGGCAAATTCAGAAAGTGTAAAGGTAGGTTCTTTAAATATTTTAGTTTGAGCCAGATCGCTTTGACTTTGATCATTTATACCTCTCCAGGCATTTAAAAGAATTTCTTTTGCATTCACATCTATGTGATTAAGTAAAAGGTAATACACAACAGTTTCTGTTAAGAAAACCAGAAGGATACATATAAAATAAGCGAGTACTACTTGCTTAAAAGAGACATTTCCTTTCATGACCATACGCGCCCATACTTGAGCAATCACACCTAGAAGGATAGGATAGATGTATATGGATGTGTTTAATAAAGGATTTAAATATTCCTGCGCTTGCCACATGTACATATAGATTCCTAAAGTTATTAAAGCACCTATAAACCCTACTATAAATGAGTTTTTTTTAATCGTTTGTTCCACAAAAATATTTTTAAATGAGTAGGCAAATATAAAGCTAGGAAATGTGGTTTTATGGCTTAACTTTGTTTTAAATTAATTTAGAATCAAATGGTTGTTATTTAAATTAAAATATTTAACTTTGCAGCCGCAAAAGAATAAGAATTAAGTCATGCAAAAAGGAATACACCCAGAGAATTATAGATTAGTAGCTTTTAAAGATATGTCTAATGAAGAAGTTTTCATTACAAAATCTACAGCTAACACTAGTGAAACCATAGAGCACGAAGGTGTTGAGTATCCATTAATTAAATTGGAAATTTCTCGTACGTCTCACCCTTTTTACACAGGAGAGAGCAAGCTTATTGATACTGCAGGACGTATTGATAAGTTCAAAAATAAATATGCAAAATTCAAAAAGTAATACTTTAAGAATTTCACTTATATCTGAACGCCTCACAATTTGTGAGGCGTTTTTTGTTACTTTCATTTTGGAAACGCATTTTAATTAGGAATACGTTTTTTAACAAATTCAATTATTTATCCGTAATTAACTAATCAATTGATTTTTGTGTTAAGTTTGAAAAAAATAACTAATGAATCTCAAAAGAATTATTGTTTTATTTTCTTTTTTATCGATAGGTTTTCAATTGTCTGCTCAACTAGGTTTTTGTCAAGGAAACTCTGGTGATCCTATTTTTACAGAGACATTTGGTACAGGAACCAACTTTGGTCCAGCTTTACCAGGGACAACCATTCCTGGATATTCGTTTGTAGGTAACAGTGGTCCTCAAGATGGTCAGTATACCATTGCGAGCAACACTTCTTCTTATGGGTGGAATTTACCGAGTGATCATACAGTAGGTGATGTAAATGGTAAAGCTTTAATAGTTAATGGGTCTTTCTCTCCAGGTGATTTTTATGTGCGTCCTATAAGTGGTCTTTGTCAAAATACTACTTATGAGTTTTCTGCATGGCTGATCAATATATTACCTTCAACTCCTTCAGCTTGCGGTGGTAACGGAGTTCCTATTAATGTTCAATTTGAAATATGGGATGATACGGACACTATTTTATTAGCCAGCGGTAATACAGGAAATATTTTTAGCTCTAATACACCGACATGGGATCAATATGCTTTGGTTTTTCAAACCTTACCAGCTCAGACTTCAGTCATTCTTAGGATGCTCAATAATAGTGCTGGTGGCTGTGGTAATGATCTTGCCATTGATGATATTGAGTTTAAAACTTGCGGAGATTTAATAGCCGTAGAAGATGCATCAAATAGTCCCAACGGCACTATATGTGATTCAAATACTCCATTCACCTTAAATTTAAATGCAATTCCAGATAACGCAGTTTTTAGTAATCATTTCTATCAGTGGCAAGATAGCACTGACGGTATCATTTGGAATGATATTCCTGGTGCAATTAATCAAAATGTGACTATTACTAATATTATTTCTACTTCTTTTTATAGGACTAAAGTAGCAGAGTTTGCTGCTAATTTGTCAAATCTTGACTGTCTAACTTACTCTGATGTTTATCAATTAACAGTAAATAATTTACCTACTCAACCAGTAATACAATGTTGGGAAACAGCTACTATTAATGATGCTACGTGTTCGTGGGATGTTACTGGTAGTCAACCTTTACAACCAACTATAGAATGCTGGCAAACGGCTACTTTTAATACAACCAGCTGTTCATGGGATATTGTAGGGACGCAACCTTTACAACCAACTACAGAATGTTGGCAAACAGCAACATTTAATACAACGAGTTGTATTTGGGATGTAACAGGAGTGCAACCTGTACAGCCAACTGCAGAATGTTGGGAAACAGCAACATTTGATACAGTAACTTGTTCTTGGAATATATCTGGAACACAACCGGTACAACCAACAACAGAATGTTGGGAAACAGCAACATTTAATACTACAACTTGTATTTGGGACGTTACAGGGAATCAGCCTTCACAACCAACTATAGAATGTTGGGAAACAGCAACATTTGATGCAGTAACTTGTTCCTGGAATATATCTGGAACACAACCGGTACAACCAACAACCGAATGTTGGGAAACAGCAACTTTCAACACGGTAACTTGTTCTTGGGAAGTTGCTGGTACACAGCCTGCTCAACCCAATCTAGAGTGTTGGGAAACAACAACTTTTAATAATGCCACGTGTGTATGGGATATTACAGGATCACAGCCAGTGATGCCAACTAGTCTTGATTGCTGGCAAACAGCCACTTTTAATAACACAACGTGTACATGGGAAGTTACAGGGACACAACCAGTAATGCCTACACTAGAATGCTGGCAAACAACTGCATTTAATACTACCACTTGTGTTTGGGATCTATTCGGTACTCAAAATGTAGATTCACGTACTGAAGATTTACTTTTATGTGAAAACGATTCTGTGACTCTAGACCCAAATACATCCATTACAAATGCAACTTTTCAATGGAATAGTGGAGAGCAAACACCAACTTTAGACATCGATTTAACAGGAACTTATACTGTAGAAATTACAGATGGCTGTGTAGTAGAAATAGTCAACTATATTATTACTAGAGAAGATCGACCAGTAATAGCTAGTGTAGTGTCTGATTACAATTCAATTGTAATCTCAATTGCAAACGCTGGAATATATCAATTTTCTTTAGATGGTTTTACGTATCAAAACAGTCCTGTTTTTAGAAATCAGCCAGTAGGTCTATATACCATTTATGTTAGAACAGAATTTTGTGAATACGAATTAATAGTAGATTATATACATTTTTACGTACCGAGGTTTTTCACTCCTAATCAAGATGGTTTCAACGATTTCTTTACTATTGATGGATTAGAACTTTTTACTAGTTCAAACTTAAATATTTTTGATCGCTATGGTAAGCTTCTAAAAAGTTATACTAACTCTGACATAGCTTGGGATGGAACCTTTAATGGATCGCCATTGCCATCATCAGATTACTGGTATGTGTTAACTTTAGACGGTAAGGAATATCGAGGTCATTTTGCTTTAAAAAGGTAATTTATAGCTTCTGTGTATCGCTGTAGTTTATCAAATAAACTCAAAATTTGATAAAGGCTATTTGTTTATAACGCTTTCGCGAAAGCATAATCACTAAAAGGTTTATGACTAGTAGTTATTATATACCTTAATCTTATTAATTTAAATAGTTAGCCGTATTAATCATTCAGTTTTTTAAAGAAATACAACTCATGTTCTAATTTTATTTCTGGATGCAAAATCTTTACTAGATCCTTCAAAACTAGATCTGGTCGCATGCTAGCTTCTTCATAATAAGTAACGCCACCTTTTGAACCTAAAGTAAGCGCATGTGTATAAATTTGCTTGTTTTTAAAAGCATCAAATTGTGCATAGGATGTATTATCCTGCAGCATTTTTGAATAACTAGTATATTGCGCCGGTGCAATCCAGAAAGCTGCGTCGCGACCATCCATCAATACTTTTTCTATATTATAAGCGAGAGAACCGCTTCCTGTTGTTGTCTGATAGATGTAGCTGGATCCTGCATCGTTGAGTATTTTTCCCTGCCAAGAATCACCATATGGCAAATACCAAGTGTCTTTCCATGTGGCACCGCTCAAAACTTTAGGTTTATCTACATTTTCAACTAATTCCAACGTGTTTAAATATTCTCTTTCAATTGTTTTGAAAATGGAATCAGCTTCTTTTTCTTTACCATATAAAACACCAAAAAGCTTGATCCACTCTGCTTTCCCTAAAGGATGTTTTTCTACCCATTCTCCATTATAAATAACCGGTATTCCTGCAGTTATTATTTTTTGATAAGTAGGATTGCTATCATCAATACTAAAACCCATTACAACATCTGGATCTAATAATAAAGTGCTTTCGACATTCATTAGTTCGTTAGTGCCTAACTCTTCTACTTTACCAGTATCAATAAGTTTACGCACTTTAGGATCACTTATATAATCACTTCCAGGGAACCCTATCAAAGATTCTTCTTTTTTAAGTAATACTAGCGGCGGAATATGCGTGGTAGAGGTAAGTACTATTTTATCAATAGGAATTTTAATCGTTAACGACGCATCAGGCTCAGGTATTAATTCTCTTTCTTGATTTTTTATCAATTTAAAAGGATAGGTAACTACACTTTCTGGCCATGGATTCATTATGGTCAGATAATATCCAGTATCTGTATTTTGAATTTGAAAACCTTCTGCATATTTAATTTCAATTTCTTCATAGGTAGCATTGGTTGTTCTTGAAGGTAGCTTTTGATCGGTTTTCGCTTCTTTTTTACAGGATTGTAATATTGTAATATAAAGTAATAAAAGTGTCAATGTCTTTTTCATAGAACTCCAAAAGTAATTATTATAATAGATTAGGAGTTCGTTAGAATCATATTTTATTATAATACTTAGTATATAAAACTTTCTTTATTCATAATAATCCTACTTTTGTGGATTGAATTTGGTTTCATAGTTTTTAATGTTCTCGCTTTCGCGAAAGCGGAATCATAAAAAGCTATCGAATTAAAAGGGAATCTAGTGCAATTCTAGAGCTGTTCCCGCAACTGTAAACAAAACGACGTTAAAGGTCGTCCTTTATTTAAAGGGTAAAACCATTCATGCCACTGAGTCCAGGACTTGGGAAGGCGGTTTTATTTTGAAGTCAGGAGACCTGCCATATTTCAAATAATTGTTCATCTTCGGGATAAAGATAGCGATGGGTTTTTATACGTCAGGTCGAGTGCATTCTAGACCTGTTTATTGCATGTTATCTAGCTTGTGTAGATTCTCCTCACTTTCCTTTTCCCGTATTTAAAAATCATTTAATGAAAAAGCAAATCATCGCGTTAAGCGCACTGATCGCTGTATTTGTGTCGGGAAAAGCACAGGTAGTCCAAGACTCTACAGCAACAAAACTGGAAGAAGTAATCGTTACAGCTTCGTCAAAATTTGAACTGAAACGCAAAGACAGCGGTAAACCAGTTATTAAAATCACAAGAGCAGATATTGAGGCGCAACGCAGCGCTAATATTGCAGATCTTTTAAATCAATACGCTGGTATTGAGATCAATGGTGCTCGTAGTAATGCAGGGCAAAATCAAAGTTACTTTGTACGTGGTGGAAACAGCCGTCAGGTTTCTTTTTTGATCGATGGTGCACAGGTCAATGACCCAAGTAATATTGCTGGAGATTTTGATTTAAGGCTAGTTGATATTGATCAAATTGAAGAAATCGAAATTCTAAAGGGTGCAGCGAGTACGCTTTATGGTGCAAATGCAAGTACTGCTGTAATCAATATCAAGTTGAGAAAGGCACCTACATCTGGCGTGCGCGTTAATGTGGCTTCTTTTATAGGTACCAATAAAAGCGTAGAACAGGCAAACAATGGTCCTGATGAATATAACAATAGCATCCAACTTCAAGGAAGAGCTATGAACGGACTTACTTATGGAGTAGGATTAAACCATCAGAGCACAAATGGTTTAAGTGCTGCAGAAAGTGCTGATGATAATGAGCAGTTTGAATCTGACGCATTTAACCGAATTAATCTATTAGGTAGGATAGGTTATAACAATAACAAAGATTTTAAATTAAGTAGTTATCTTTCATTTGATGAATATGTGGCCGAGTTTGATAATGGTGCGTTTACCGATGGCGACAATGAAACGTATAGTCGCCAGATACGATGGGGAACAAATATGAACTGGAAGTATTCTGAAAAAGGAGAACTTGTTTATAACGATGTGAGCACGCATACTCGTAGAGATACCAGAAGTAATTTTCCCTCTCTATTTAATGCAGATGGGTATTCTCTAGATCTTTATAATAAATACACTTTTGATCTAGATAATGAATCCAGTTTAAAAACGATTCTAGGTTTTAACTTTCAAAATCAGACGTATGAGGATTTTAGTATTCCATTCGGTAGTACAGAATTTGTACAAAACACTGATAAAGACAATGTAAATTTTCAGATTTATGATCCTTATTTTAATGTGGTGTATTTATCTGGAACTGGTTTTAATGTAAATGTCGGTGCACGATACAACCTACATAGTAACTATGATGGTCAGTTCGTTTATAATCTAAATCCATCTTATCGATTTGACATAGGCGAGCATGTTATAAAAGCTTACACTAGTTATAGTACAGCTTATATCACGCCTTCTTTATTTCAGTTATACGCTAGTGGTTTTGGTAATGAAAACCTTGAACCAGAAGAAAATGCTACTCTAGAAGCTGGTTTTACGTGGAGTAAGGATCAAACTAGTATAGGCCTAACCTTTTTTCAACGAGAAGAGCAAAATTTAGTTCAATTTGTAACTATTGATCCAGCTAATTTTATCTCTCAATATCAAAATGAAGACAAAAACCTAACTGCAAGAGGTGTAGAAATTGTGGGACAAACACTTCTATTTGAGAAATTAAATTTGACAGCAAATTATACTTTTACAGAGCGAGATAATGAACCATTATTAAGACGTATTCCTAAACACAAAGTAAACGCGAGTGCCAGAATAGAGGCTTTTGAAGGTGCTTTCATAACAGCTAGATATCAATACAATCATCAAAGAGGCGATGTCTTTTTTGATTCTACAACATTTATGACACAAAATGTAGAGTTAGATAGCTACCAATTAGTTGACCTAGATGGAACATATAAATTGAAAAGCAAAGAGGTAACTTTCTTTGCAGGTGTTGCTAATATATTTGACGAAGATTTTCAAGAAGTCGTGGGCTTTCAAACTCGAGGCAGAACTTATAAAGTAGGTGTAAGGTTAGGATTTTAATATAAAGTTTAACTTAAAAAAAAAAGGCTATTCATTTGAATAGCCTTTTTTTATAATTATCAAGAGTAATCCATCTGTGATTCATGGATAGGATCTATTTTAATAAAAACTTTAATCCATATTGAACACGGCGTTGCCAGTCTTTCTCACTGTGCTCATGTCCATCAAATTTTTTATAGAGTAAATTTTTATCTGTATAACCTAATTCGTAAAACATGTTGTTGACTTGTAGTTGAAATGGTTCATAATCTTTGTCAAGGGTTTTGGTACCGTGATCAAAGTATATCTTATGAAAGGTAGGTTTAGGTACCGACGTCGGCAATGCGTCTATGAAAGCTTGTCCCAAGTAAGGAATAGGCCAGTGTGTACTCAAACAGCCAGCTTTACCAAAAATATGTGGATATTCTATCATCGCATAAAGTGAAATGTGCGCTCCCATAGACGCGCCCATTATTGCAGTATGTTGAGGTTTTTTAGAGGTTTGATAGTGATTATTGATAAATGGACGCAATTCTTTTACTAAGAATTTTAGATACTCGTCGCTATAAATGTTTTCGCTTCCAAAGTTCTTTTTAAGTTCCGCTTTCGCGAAAGCGGATTCTGTAAGATCGTGCGGTAGCTTAGGCATGTATTCACTAAAACGCTTCTCGCCATTATTCCATATCGCCACAACAATGGTAGGTTGTATGACTTTAATAGTCATTAATGAATCAACTTTTTTATCAATTTCCCACGCGATACCAGTATATGAGGTTTCTTTGTTGAGTACATTCTGACCATCATGCATGTAAAGAACTTGATATTCAACTTCTTTTTGAGGATACCCTTTAGGTAACCATACTTCTACATTGCGCTTATCTACAAATTTTGATTTGAAATTATCGTGGTAGATAGTGGTGTCTTTTGCGATAGGTTTGTTGATCGATTCGGTTTGATTTTTATTTACGGCTTTTGCTTCAAAAACATTTTTAGGAGTGTTGTCTTTACAGCTTAAGTGAATTAAAGTAGCTAAAAGAAAGAAAAAAGGAGCATGATATTTCATATGTTATAGATTAGAATGGCCATGCTGTTTGAGTGAATATTGATATAACTCGCCTTTTCCAGAGAGTCCTAATTTCTGAATCATATTTTTTCTGTGTTTATTAACCGTACTTACGGCAGTACCTCGCTCTTCGGCTATTTGTTGACTAGTCATTCCTTGAGAAATAGATTTTAAAATGACTCGCTCGCTTCTAGAAAGAATATTTTTTTTTGTTTTTCGATTATAGATTTCTTGTACTTTTTTCTCTAAATGTTCATCAAAGTAGTTTTTACCTTCACAGACATCTCTAATCGCCTGTCGTAACTCTATTAATGGGCTACTCTTTAAAACATAACCGTTTGCACCGGCATTAATCATGTCCTCAATGGCGCCCATGTTATCAAACATGCTCAATGCAATTAATTTAGTATGAGGCCTTAATGTTTTAATGGCTTTACATAAATCGATTCCATTCATTTCGGGCATGCTTATATCTGTCAAGATTACATCAGGTGTAGTGTTTTCAAGGCGTTTCAACATTTCTAAACCGTTACATACGGCAAAAAGGATTTTTATGTCTGGATCTTGTTCTAAAAATAATTTGAGTCCATCACTAAGGGAAATGTGATCTTCTGCTATAGCTACAGTTATCATATTATTGGAATTTCTATGTGAATGCTACAACCACCAGTTTTTGTGTTAGAGTCTACTTCAAAACTACCGCTCATATCGTTGATCCTTTTCTTTATATTACTAAGACCTATACCTTTATTGCTACTACTTGGGTAATCAAAGCCTTTACCATTATCTTCTACCATGATATCTAGTGATTTATCATATCCTGTAATATTAATGCTGGCTTCTGTGGCGTTAGCATGTTTCATAATGTTGTTGATCAATTCTTGAATCATTCTAAAGATATACAACTCTGTAGAATTACTTAAACTACCTTTTAAACCACTATGTATAATTTCTATATCTAGTTGACCTGATTTATTAATCTTATCAACTAAGTCCTTTAAACTGTTTATCCATCCATCTTCACTTAAAACTCTACTGTTTTGGGTGTGAGAAAGAGTACGCACTTTTGCATAAGTTTCATTAAGAATGATATGTGCGTTGTTTAGAATATTGCTTATTTCTTTGTCTTCAGAACGTTCTTTAGCATTTTCAAGAGATATTTTGATCGCAGTTAAAGAGCTGCCTAGATCATCATGAAGATCTGAAGCTATTTTAAGACGCTCTTTCTCTTGACCTGCAATCATGGCATCTATACTAGCTAGTTCTTGATCTTTCATCATTTTTAATTCACGTTGTTCTTGAACCAGTTTTCTTTCTTCCATAATTTTTTTACTCTTATAATTATTAAGAATAAAGTAACCAGCGGCGCCTAATGTTATAGTAAGAAGGAAAAGCAACATATAAATACTTACCTCATTTCTTAAATTTTCAGTTTCTAACGCTGCATTTTTAAGTTCTTTCTCTGCCGTTTCATATTTTGTTTGAATTTCATTTAATTCAAATGCATTTTGTGAAGCTGCTAGCGTATCATTCATTTCTAAATGTTTGAAGTAGTAAGACGCTGCATCTTCAAATTTTTTATTGTTATAAAGTATATCTGCTTTGTTACGTAAAATAGTCAACAACAATTGATAGTCATTACTGGATTGGGCCATAACCTCTGCTTCATTAATGTAATCTAATGATATGTTATGATCTTCTAGTGCGGCGCGCAACATGGCCATATTATTTATACGTTGTGCTATGGCTAGCGTATCGTTAGTTGCTCTTGAGCGCTTTAAGTTTCTTTCAAAATAATATAACGTAGAATCCAGACTTCCTTTGAAATAATGAATCGTACCCATGTTATTTTCTATGCCTAATAGTTCCTCTTGTAGATCATTTTCTACTGCAATACGTTGCATTTGATAATTATATTTAAGTGCCAGGTCGTAATTATCGCCTACAATTTCTTTGTAAAAAGAATTGTAAATACAATCTATTTTTAACTTGGGATTATTTAGCTCTTCTGCTATTATACAATTCTCCTCAATTAATGATGGTGCAGCTGTGCTATACTCTGATACAGAATTTGCAATGCGCATCAAGTAATCATTTGCGTTGTAAATTACCATAGTACGCGCATGAGATTTTAAATCCTTTACTTTAAGTAAAGTTTTATAGGCATCTAAAAGATCATTTTCTAAAAACTCAATAATTCCTTGATTGAGCAAATAGCTAGCTTGATCTTCTTTTGATAAAGAATCATAATCATAGGTATTCAATGCTTTTTTTGTTGCCTCCACTTTTCCTTCATCTAACATGGTTAGCATGTCATTAAATGGAACTAATTCTTGTGTGAATACAACAGTGTTACAAGCTAGAAAGATCAATAATATCAGTTGTTTTATCATATATTAAATGTAGGAAGTAGGAATATATGCCTTTTTGTTAAAACCTTAAAATTTTCTTAAATAATTAATTCATAGTAGATCTCTTTAAGTAGGTGTTGTCAACTATTGTATTTAATCAAATGATTATTTTTGAGAAAAGAACAAAATAATTTTAAAAAATGATTTATTAATGAGATATCTCAAAATAACCAGTTGCCTTTTTGCAATAGCATTTGCTTTTTCTTGTCAGGATGAACCAAAACAAGAAATCATTGAAAAACAAGCGGATTTCAGTTACAACGTGACAGAGTTTGCTGACATAGGAGTATTACGATATCAAATCCCTGGATGGGAAGAATTGAATCTAGATCAACAAAAGCTTGTTTATTATTTAACTCAAGCAGGCTTAAGTGGTAGAGATATTACTTGGGATCAAAATTATAGACACAATTTATCTATAAGAAAAGGTTTAGAACAAATATACACCAGCTTTCAAGGCGACAGATCCACAAAAGAGTGGCAACAGTTTGAGACTTATTTAAATAGAGTCTGGTTTGCAAATGGTATCCATCACCATTACAGTATGGATAAGATGAAACCTGAATTCTCAAAAGAATATCTAGTTTCTTTAATGGAAGATCAAAGTATTTCTATACCTTCTGAAGCAGTAGATGTTATTTTTAACGATCAAGATTCAAAAAAAGTTGTTCTTGATAAAGACAAAGATATTGTACTAGAAAGTGCCGTAAATTTCTATGAGCCAGGTATTACTACAAAAGAAGCAAAAGCTTTCTATAATTCTATAAAAGTAAATAAAGAGCAACCTGTAGAACTAGGCTTGAACTCAAGATTGGTGAGAAAGAATGGTCAACTAGTAGATGACGTTTATAAAAGTGGTGGCCTTTATGGGGAAGCGATTGATCAAATGATTTACTGGTTGCAGCTTGCTCAAGGTGTTGCAGAATCTGATAAGCAATCAAAAGCACTAGGTTTACTTATAGAATATTATCAAACCGGTAGTCTTGATAAATGGGATGAATACTGTATCGCATGGAGTACTAGTACAGAAGGTGCTGTGGATTGGATCAATGGTTTTATTGAAGTATATAACGATCCTATTGCTTATAAGGGTAGTTATGAAACAATTGTTCAAATCAAAGATTTTGACATGTCCCGACAGATGAATGTTCTTAGTGAAAATGCTCAATGGTTTGAAGATAATTCTCCATTAATGGAAGAGCACAAAAAGGATACGGTAACTGGCGTCAGTTATAAAACAGTAAACGTTGCTGGAGAGGCAGGAGATGCTAGTCCTGCCACACCTATAGGAGTAAATCTACCTAATAACACATGGATAAGAACCGTTCATGGCAGCAAATCGGTATCATTGGGTAACATCATTTCAGCTTATGCAAATGCAGGCGGATCTGGAAGATTACAGGAGTTTGCCCACGATCAAAAAGAAATAGAATTAGAAGAAAAGTATGGTGCCAAAGCCGATAAATTACACACAGCTTTACATGAAGTAGTAGGACATGCAAGTGGTCAGATCAATCCTGGAGTAGGAACACCTAAAGAAACTTTAGGTAGTTATAAATCTACCATAGAAGAAGGCCGCGCAGATCTATTTGGACTTTATTATCTAATGGACCCTAAATTAGAAGAATTAGGATTAGTAGATAATTGGAAAAATTACGGTATGGCTGCTTATGACGGTTATATTAGAAATGGATTGGTTTCACAGCTAGTTCGTTTAGAATTAGGAAAAGATGTAGAAGAAGCGCACATGCGTAATAGACAATGGGTCAGTGCTTGGGTATATGAGAAAGGAAAGGAAGAGAACGTGATTGAAAAAGTTATCAAAAACGGTAAAACCTACTATGACATCAAAGATTATGATAAATTGAGGATGCTTTTTGGCGAGCTACTTAGAGAAACACAGCGCATTACGAGTGAAGGAGATTTTGAAGCTGGACAAGAGTTAGTAGAAACTTATGGTGTGAAGGTAGATCAAGCAATACATAAAGAAGTACTAAATAGAAATAAACAATTCAAAGCACCTGCGTATCGAGGTTTTGTAAATCCTGTCATTGTACCTATAATGGAAGGCGAGAAGATAACCAGTTTTAAAATTGAGCAGCCAGATACATTTGAAGAACAGATGTTGATGTACTCAAAGAATTATGGATTTTTGGAATAATTTTATTTAATTCCGCTTTCGCGAAAGCGAGACCTCAAAAGAGCACTAGAACAAATCTGGTGCTTTTTTATTTTTCTAGACCGAATTTAATAGCGACCAAAAGAACGATAAAGGAAACAAACCCTATAAGTACCCAAAATACGCCCTTATAGTTTTTTTTATGCAATGCTTTATCTTTTAAGTACATAAAGGATATGACGATACAAAAGACAATGAAGAAAGCGATTCCAAAATAAATTTGTCCAGTACTGAACATAGGATCTTTTACAACTAATGGCAATGCATTCATAGAAAACTTATTTTTACAAAATTACAAACCAAAACTAGCAATACCATCATAGATATGAAGAAACAAATAGAAAGTGTGCATAAATTTCACACAGCGTTTAAATTAGGAATGAATAATTCTCCAGTTGCTGACATAACAGAACGTCGTAATAAATTGCGTTATGAATTAATGAAAGAAGAGAATGAAGAATATTTAGAAGCAGCTCAAAATAATGATCTAGTAGAGGTTGCAGATGCATTAGGCGATATGCTATATATTCTTTGTGGAACCATTATAGAGCATGGTATGCAAGATGTTATTGAAGATGTTTTTGATGAAATACAACGCTCTAATATGTCTAAACTAGGAGCAGATGGATTACCTATTTACCGTGAAGACGGTAAGGTTTTAAAAGGGCCATCTTATTTTAAACCTAATTTTGCACCTATTTTAGGTGATCGTAAAGAATAGAGTAGAAGTATAATAGTTATACTATAAAATGCAAAAAGCGAGTCATTGAAAATGACTCGCTTTTTCTATTTAAAATCTTAAAGATTACCTTTTTAAAGCAAAATGTCCTTTAAAACTACGTCCATCAGTTAATTCTACTACATACCAGTAGTCACTTGATGGCATTGGGTTGCCATTATACGTACCATCCCAACCAGCACCAGTAGGACTTATTTGTTTCAACAATTTTCCAAAGCGATCAAAAATATAAATACTAGCATCTGGAATTTCACTTACGGCAATAACCTGCCATGTGTCGTGGTACCCATCTTGATTAGGTGTAAAATATGGTGGTCCACCTATAATGACTGCGTCCATTGAAACGGTACCACAGCCATTCTTATCTCGTACATAAACGGTATAGAATCCAGGATATAAGTTAGAGAATCGTTGACTATCTTGATATACAAAATCATCTAATGAATATTCATAATCACCACTTCCTGTTACAATCGCAGTAAGCGTATTTGTATTTACTTCAAATTGACCTACATCAATACGTTCAATAGTAGCAACATCAGATTCTACTACTCTTACAGTAGCAGTACTATCACATCCATCGGTATTAGTTACAGTTACAGTATAATCACCACCAGAATCAACATCTATAGACTGTGTCGTATCTCCTGTAGACCATAAGTAGCTGGAGAATCCTGGTCCTGCATCTATGGTTTCTGCTACTCCAGCACAGATAGTAAATGGTCCTTGATCTGCAATTACAGGTCTTGCAAACACCTCTATTTCAAAAGAAGAAAAATCAGCACATTCTTCATTAGAGGCGTTTTCGATACGAGCATAAATAGTTTGTACTCTAGATACATTAATATAAGGAAAACTAAGTGCACCAGTATCGTTTATGGCGTCTGTCTGACTTGTGTGATAGGTTATATTGAAGTCAGCTGGGTTTTGGCCATCATAGATGTCAGCATCTTGAATTGTAAAGTCAAATTCCTCAAAACCATCATTGCTAATATCATCGCAGCCTACTAAGTCTATTGCAGTACCTGCTGTAGGCTGTTCACTTACAGTTAAAGTAAAACTTGTATCATCTGCACATGTAGGGTTAGTTGCAGCTTCTATTCTTACAAAAATAGTTTCTGGGGTAGTCGTATTACTTGGATATGCCGTATCATTCATAATTTGATCAGTACCCATACCAGATTGCGCACCATTCAATGTAGTATGATAAGTAATATTAAATTCTGCTGGATTTTGGCCATTTAACACTTCACTGTTTGCCATAGTTAGATCAAATATTTCAGATCCATCATTTCCTGGATCATCACACGTAATCATGTCTTCCACATCATTTGCAGTAGGTGTAGGACTGATTACAAAACGAAACGTTGTTGTAGTAGCACAAATTTCATTGTTTGAATTATCAATCCTAGCAAAAATATTAGGCGTTGCACTAGTCACTGTGTAAGGACTGCCAAGTGGTGATATATTGTTATCAGCATCAGCTTGTGTAGCGTGATAGGAGACATTAATAGGACTAGATTGTCCGTCTAAAATTATAGAATCAAATTGAGTTAAATCTACATCTTCTGTACCGTCGTTAGAAGGGTCATCACAAACAATAATATCAGAAGGTGTTACTGATCTTGGTAATTGATCAACAAAAATGTTAAACATGTTTGTACTATAACAATTTCGATCTAAATTATTTTCTATCCTTACAAATATAGTAGTCGAACCACTATTATAAGTATTAGGTAGCGGAGTTGCTCCTCCTAAACTTCCTAGATCAGCATCTACTTGCGAGGTAAAATATTCAATTGTAAAGTTTGCTGGATTTTGACCGTTTAAAACTTCTGCATTTCTAGAACTTAAATCAAAATCTTCTAAACCATCATTAGTACTATCATCGCAAAGTCTATATTCTGCAACTATATTTGCGATTGCTTGTTGATTAAGAATTATGTTGATAGGTGTAACAGCAAAACAAGTAGTGTTTGCTGGATTAGTCAGTCTTGCAAATATAGAATTTGTTCCAGTCACTACTGTATAAGGACTTGTTAGAAGTGGAGTACCGGCATCTGCATCAGCACGAGTTGCGTGGTAGCTAATATTAAAGGTCGTTGTGCTTTGACCATTATAAATGAATGCATCAAAACGTGTGTTTAAATCAATATCTTCCGTTCCATCATTTGTGTCGTCATCACAAAGCATAAGATCTACAACCGGTGCTTCAATAGGAAGAGCGTCAACAACTAAATCAAAAAACGTAGTATTGTAACAATTTCTATTTGCATTACTTTCTATACGTACAAAAATAGTTTGTCCACCACTACTATACATGTTATTCACTGGTGTTGCGCCACCTAAACTTCCTTGATCAGCTTCAGCTTGTGTTGTAAAATATTCAATGCTAAAATCAGTTGTAGACTGACCAAGTAACACTTCTGTATTCCTGGAAACTAGGTCAAACACCTCTGAATTGTTATTTGAAATATCATCACAGAGTCGGTATTCCGCTACCGGATTTGCTTCTGGAACAGTATTTAATTCGACTACAAAAGATACAGTGTTTGCACAAAGCTCATTATTTAAGTTGTCAATACGAGCGAAGAAAGTCGTAGTTCCTGTTAAAGTGAAAGGTGATGTTTGATCATTTGCACCAGTATCAGCATCAGTTTGATCTAAGTGATAGGTAATCACGTAATCAGGATTAGTTTGACCGTTAAGCACTTCAATATCAAAATCAGTTAACGAAATCATCTCAGAATTGTCATTTCCTGTATCACAAACAGCTATATCCATAACTGGATTTGCAGTAGGAGTATCCCAAACAAAAAGATCAACCTCAGTTGTAGAGGTGCAGCCACTTGGGCTATTGTCTTCTAATCTAATATATATTCTCTCAGTGTCTATAGTACCATTAGTATAACTACTTGGGTTAGAAATCAAATCAGTTGTTCCACCAGTGGCAGCACCTGCAGCACTTGTATAATATGAAATAGTAAAAGCAGTTGCTGGCAATCCATTTAAAACCTCTCCTTCTAGACTTGTTAGATCAAATAAAGAAAAACCATCGTTGTCATTATCACAATTAGTTAAGTCACTTGGTCTAGTTGCTCCAGAACCACTAGCCACAATCACATCAAAAGATACAGTATCGTGACAGATTCTGAAAGTTGAATTCTCATTATTAGTAATCCGTGCAAATAGTGGAGTAGTTCCAATGGAAAAATCATATGGTAATGTAATTGCACTCAAATTATTATCTGCTGCACTTTGAGATAGGTGATAGGTTACTTGAAAGTTAGTATTTACCTGCATATCTACAACTTGTGGAGTTTCTACGATAGTGAGGTCCCTTGTTTCTATTCCATCTCCATCGCTATCACATAAAAACACATTAGTTACTGAGTTTGCTATTGGGTTTTCATAAATGGTAATATCAGAAGTAGCTGTAAAGTTAAAGCCTCCATTACTAATTACTAAGCTTACCGTATAAACACCAGCAGCAGGAAAGGTATGTACTGGATTAAATATATTTGAAGTAGGGCTACCGTCACCAAAATCCCAAGTTATTAAAGATGTCGGACACAAATCAGCAGTTGAGGCTTCAAATTGAACTGGAGTCGTTTCACAAAAATTAGTTTGATTTATAGAGCCACCAGTTGCAGATCCTTGTGGAAAAGAGTTGAAGGAAGGTTCAAAAAACGATGTTATAAAAGGAGGTAAACCTTCAAAACAGTCGTTGTTTAGCGCTACTCCATCATCAGTATAAGAAGCGCCAGCTCCTACAGAATTGGGTGATCTAATAACCCCTAGCCATGGCTGACATGTCCTCGCGTGATAAATATTACCATCGATACCTAGCTGTAATGCACCACGTCCACTATTTGCACCTGTTGCAGGAAAAGAAAAAGGATTTGAATTCCATCCACCTCCATTACCTATATTATATTGCAATATTTCTCTATTATTACCACCACCACAGCCATTTGCTGTATTACTAGAGTTACCGTTTAAATATAGTAAGTTAGAATCTGGAGAAAACTCAGCACCATAAAAGTTATTGTTGGGTCCAGGATTGGAAAGTGCAATAGGATTGCTAACCACACCAGTGACATTATTATAATCCATCAACCACGCATTATTTGAATCTGCTACATGAGTATTACAAAGTTTAGATCCATCAGGACTTAACCTTAAGTATCCAATATTTATAAACGAATCTGTTCCAGGTAAAGTTGATGTTACAGCCCTTGCTGGTAAAATAATTCCTCCAGCTGCTGGAAAAGAATTGTATACGCCATCTTTACCAGTTACTATCCAGTAAAATGTTCCTGCATCATTTATAGTTGCTGTAACCTTTTCATTATAATCATCGAGTATCAAGATGTTTTTTCTTCCGGCAACAACGTCACCTAAACCACCATTCATTGACATATCTACTATACTATACCTTAAACCCACACTACTTGCTTGACTCACAGTAATAAGGAAATATCTATCGGCATTTCCTAGATCAGGTATAATGATTGCAGATTGAGAACTGGATTGGTTTCCTTGAAGTCCATTTCCATTGGGCATTATATTCCCATTTCTGTCCCATACTCTACTACCATCAGAATACATTTGAAGAACGCCACATGGATCAGAAATACTACTACATCCTTCAATCGTATCTAACTGTCCGGCAGGTGCAGCTACTGGAGCGCCGCTATTAAAATCTACACTTGCATTTGTCCCAAAAAACCACCATGCGGCTTCAAGTTGTGCAAATGTTAAAATAGGAATAAATAGAAATGTTAAGAATAAAAGTTTTTTCATGGCTATTTTTAAATTTGGAGCTCGTAAAATACAGTATTTATATGAATTCTTTAAACTGAATCAAAAATCGTTATACTACATACTAGTTGACTTACAAATATCAAATGTTAAGTAATCTTGAAAATTAAAACATTAACCCTGAATTATAAAAATAGCAGGTCTTTTGTGTAAATCAGGAATTTGCTTTTTCCATAAATCAATGGGCAGCGTCTTAATGAACTCTGTAGGTAAACTTATATCGCAAGCCACACACAGTTTTGTTTTTCCTGAAAGACTTAATAAAAGCTCTTCCAGCATTTTATTATTGCGATATGGGGTTTCTATAAAAGATTGAGACTGTTGGTATTTTGTTGATATGGATTCTAAGTCCTTGATTTTTTTACGTCTTTCTTGTTTATCAATGGGTAAATAACCATTAAAAGCAAAATTTTGACCGTTTAAACCACTAGACATCATTGCCATGAGAATAGAGCTAGGACCTACCAGTGGCTGCACGCGTATGCCCTTTTCATGAGCTATGGCAATTACATCTGCTCCAGGATCAGCAATTCCAGGTACTCCAGCCTCACTCATTAATCCCATATTTTTTCCTTCTAAACAAGGTTGTAGAAATGCAGGAAGCTCGCTTTGCTCTGTAAATTTATTGATGGTAGAGAACTCTAAAGAAGGTTGTGACTTTGAAGGATAAACACTTTTTATAAATCTCCTTGCTGTTTTTTCGTTTTCTACAATATAATGATCCACCATTTCAACTACTTTTTTAACTGATAATGGTAATACTTCTAGTGGGCTTATGTCTCCTAAGGTTACTGGTATAAGAAATAATCTTCCTTTTTCTTCCATAATTTGATATTGTTAAAGTTGGATGTTGGCCTCGCTTTCGCGAAAGCGTAACTTTTATAAGTCTATGACCTGATATACTTTTTTGTGTCTCAAATAACTAGATAAAATATGCGTTATCTGATTACTTCCTTCTACAGGCGTTAAAAGGCTTTTGAGCATTGAGATATCTGTCATTTGAATACGTAGGTGAACAAAGGCATAACCTATCGCCTTACCATTTTCAATAAGTATGACACTACGTTCACTAGCCTCACGACCCTTGTCAACTATGAGTTTGGTTTTATTTTTTAAACTGTATTGTTCTTTTATTTTTTCAAATAAATCTTCCTTTTCATTTGAATTAGAAAGTTTTTCATTCTCTCCATTTAGTTTATCTAAGAAATTTTTTCCAGATTTTGAAGAAGAAAAACTTAATAAATAATTAGGATTTTTCACAACAGATTTTATTTCAAGATGTGAGACTCCTTTCTCATCAACATATCTATACAATCCATGAGAAAAATTAGTTCTTCTGATTTTACCATTTAATGAAGGTAAATGTTTCTTAACTTCTATGTATTCTTTTAAAATAGAAATCAATTCACTACCAGTTTTTTCAAAAGTAACTTCGGCTACTTGTTTTTGAATTTCTTTAGATTTTTTATTAGAGCCAGTAAATAGTTGTGTGACTCTTTTCTTTATATTTTTACTCTTACCTATAAATATTATCTCATTATCTCGATTATAAACATAAAATACACCTGTAGAATTAGGAATATTCTCAAGTATTAATTTTAAATTAGGCTCTATTTTTAGAGGTTTATAAAATTTTAGGCTTTGTGAGATAATCTTTTTATCGACGTCTTTTTGTAGCAAAAGTTGGAATAATTTAACGGTTGCAAGAGCATCACCAGTTGCCCTATGTCTATCTGTAATAGGAATACCTAGGGCCTTAGTCAGTTTACCTAGATTAAAGCTTTTTTGCTCTGGAAGTAAGCTTTGTGCTAGTTCTACTGTGCAAAGTGTAGGTCTTTCATAATTAAAACCTAATCGGTCAAACTCTAAACGTAACATGCGATGATCAAACTCTGCATTATGAGCAACTAGAGTAACATCTGTAGTTATTTCAATAATTCTTTTTGCTACCTCATAGAATTTAGGAGCACGTTTCAACATGGCATTATTTATTCCTGTAAGTTTTACAACAAATGGTTGTATTTCTTTTTCAGGATTAATAAGACTAGCAAATTGATCTACAATTTCATGACCATTAAATTTATAGATGGCTACTTCTGTAATACCTTCTTCATTAAACTTTCCACCAGTGGTTTCAACATCTACTA
The DNA here is from genome assembly GCF_965657255.1 of Nonlabens sp. Lineage (NCBI taxonomy): Bacteria > Pseudomonadati > Bacteroidota > Flavobacteriia > Flavobacteriales > Flavobacteriaceae > Nonlabens > Nonlabens sp. The sequence goes on along the minus strand of NZ_CBFHNM010000006.1, from coordinate 3,807 downwards.
TTGCGTACAATTCTAATTTTTTATTATACAGATTTGTCTGTAATTATTGAGCGTAAGCTAATAAAAAAAGCCGTGTCATAAACACGGCTTTAGGTAACTTATGCAATGACTTATTAAATTTTTGCGCCATAAATTTTATGGTATAGATTTTCATAGCGCGTTTTTATATTTCTACGCTTTAATTTTAGAGTAGGTGTAAGATGTTCAGCATCTATGGTCCATTCTTCTGGTGTTAATTCAAAAGTTTTAACACGTTCCCATTTACCGAACTTCTTATTGTGCTCTTCAATTTCTCTTTGAAATCTACTGATAACAATTTCATTAGAACATAAATCGTCCCAGTCGGTAAATTTGATCTCTTTACGTTTTGCCCAGTCGGTTAAAAATTCAAAATTAGGCTGTATAAAAGCTGCTGGCATTTTTTCACCTTCACCTATTACCATAATTTGTTCTATAAAGCGACTTTGCTTCATCATATTTTCAATTACTTGAGGTGCGATATATTTACCACCAGACGTTTTGAACATTTCTTTTTTACGATCAGTGATTTTTAAGAAACCTTCCGCATCTATTTCTCCTATGTCGCCAGTATGGAAGTAACCATTTTCATCGATAGCTTCTTTAGTTTTTTCTTCGTCTTTGAAGTAACCCATCATACGTTGTGGTCCATTGATGATTATTTCTCCATCCTCGGCAATTTGAACATCGGTATGCGATAGCATTTTCCCAACGGTTCCTATCCTAAAACCACCATCTCTCATATCATTAACAGATATCACCGGGCTTGTTTCAGTAAGACCATAACCTTCCATAACTGGTACCCCTGCAGCATTAAATACTCTTGCTAATCTAGGTTGTAAGGCAGCACTACCGCTAGCTATTGCTAGAAGGTTGCCACCTAGAGCTTCTTGCCATTTAGAAAAGATAAGTTTTTTAGCAATGCCTAATTTTTTTTCATACCACCATCCATTAGCTCCGTAAGGTTGCCATTCTAGGCCTAATTCTACAGCCCAAAAGAATAGTTTTTTCTTTACACCGGTAAGGTCAGTTCCTTTAGCAATAATTTTGTCGTATACCTTTTCTAATAGTCTAGGTACAGCGCTCATTACTTCTGGAGATATTTCTTTCAAATTATCAGATATAGTTTCTAAAGATTCTGCAAAGTAAATCCCGGTTCCAGTATATGTATACATATATTGAAGCATGCGTTCATATATATGACACACAGGTAAAAAGCTCAAAGCTTTAGATTTTCCTAATTCTAATGGTAATCGTGTGGCACTAATCATTGCATTACTAGAAATATTCTTATGTGACAACATTACACCTTTAGGTCTACCAGTCGTACCAGAAGTATATATTAAGGTAGCCAGTTCTTCTACATCTATACTACCCATAATACCTTCTAAAGTATCTTGATTACTTTTATCTTCACCTAATGTCTTAATTTCTTTCCAGCTTTTGCAACCGTCGATATCTTCAAAAGAATATACGTCGATCAAAGATGATACCTGACTTTTAATACTCATTACCTTATCGTAGACTTCTTTATCAGATACGAAAACATATTTAGATTCACTATGATTGAGTACGTAAGCATAATCGTCTTCGGAAATGGTAGGATAAATAGGAACATCCTGCGCACCAGTTTGCATAATACCTATATCCACTATATTCCATTCTGTTCTATTGGTTGAAGAAATGATGGCTATTTTATCATTTTTTTCAACACCTAATCGCAAAAGACCTCTAGATATAGCGCTTGATTGCTCTACAAATGATTCTGTAGATGTTTTTACCCATTCACCATTAACTTTTGAAACTAGAGCATCTTCTCTTGGAAAATTTTCTAACTGGTAATGAGGGAAATCGAATAGTCTTTTATATTGCATGTGTCGTTATTTCTGTATCGCAAAATAGTGAAAGAATATCATTTTTCAAATCGTAAAATTATTATGGTGGAGATTTTCTTTATTCCGCTTTTGCGAAAATGGAATTAATAAATTAAAATAGTCTTAATATTTTAAGTTGTGGTTATATTAATAGTAAAAATCACGTCTTAATTTATTTAACTTTTCATTAGGAAACCATCTTTTAGTCAATTACGTAACTTTTTCATAATCGATACTTAAACTTTATGAAGAACTTTACAAGATTGAGTTTACCTCTTATTCTTTTTTTGTTTTCTACTTTCTCATTTGGGCAGGTAGTAACAAAAACTGTTGACGATGGAACTCCAGGAACATTAAGAGTTGAAATAGCAAATGCAGGTGCAAACGGTACCGTTACGTTTGATAGTTCAATTCAAGGACAGTCTATAAATATTACTAATGGTGATATTGATATAAGCGCATTTGTCGGTTTGACAATTGACGGCAATAACGGTGGATCATCTACTACATTAGTTGGGTCCTCTGCAAATAGAATTTTTGATATATCTACTCTGATAGCAGGCGCTATATCAATTAACAATATTGAATTTGCAAATTCAACTTCTGTTATTGGTGGTGCGGTTTTAGTTAGTGGTGCTACTACGGTTGCAAATTTTACAGACTGTGTTTTTACTTCAAATACAGCAACTGGAAATACAGCTGCTGAAGGTGGTGGAGCCTTATATAATGATGGCGCTACTATTAATTTTACGGGATCATTAACCTCTTTTACGTCAAATAATGCTACTGGGATTTCAGGTAGTGGTGGTGCTATATTTAATGCAAACGGAGGTACTATTAATCTGGATGGCGCTACTTTTAGTGCAAATACTGCCTCCAGAGCAGGTGGAGCTATAGAAGACAATTCTGGCGTTTTAGGTGCATTAAATATTGAGAATTCTCAGTTTATATCTAATACGACTAATAGCAATCCAGGAAACGGCGGTGCTATTCATATGACAGGTGCTGGAAATTCAACAATTGATTCTAGTTCTTTTTCAAACAACATAGCTGCAAATGAAGGTGGAGCATTATGGAATGGAACAGGATTAATGACAGTTACAGATTCTACCATAGATATGAACATCGCGTCAGGTAGTGATGCAATGGTAGCAGGTGCATCTGGTGGTGGAGGAATCTATAATGAAGGTGGAACAGTAACTACAGATGCGACAACTCTTATTACAAACAATATTGCCAATGGAGCTCAAGGAACTGGTGGTGGTGTTCTCAATGCAAACGGAGTTTTCACAGCAATGGGTTCTACTATTTCAAATAATAGTTCCAATCGAGCTGGTGGAGGAATCGAGCAAAATCAGGTATCAACAACCAACCTTACAAACGTAACTATGGATGGTAATATTACTGGAGCAGTAACAGGAGCAGGCGCACCAGGAAATGGAGGTGCACTTCATGTTTCACAAGCAGGAACAGTAAATATCACAGATGGATCTTATACACAAAATATAGCTGCAAATGAAGGTGGTGGACTATGGAATGGATCAGGATCTATGAATATAATGGGATCAGCTGTAATTAATAACAATACAGCAAGCGGAGAAGCTTCAATGGGAGCTATGAATCCAGGAGAAGCTGGCGGTGGAGGAATCTACAATGAAGGTGGAGCAATTGTGATAACCGGAACAGTTTCCATAAACAATAATAATGCAACAGGAAGTACGAGTACTGGTGGTGGGGTATTAGTAGCTGGAGGATCCTTTGATGCAACAGGAAGCACAATAACTGGTAATGGTGCAAATCGTGCCGGAGGAGGAATCGAAGCTAACGGAAATGCACCGGTAACGCTTACTAATGTAAACTTAAGTAACAATACAGCAGGAGTAACTACTGGACCAGGCGCGCCAGGAAATGGAGG